>JAFIFY010000053.1 GCA_020831765.1 Phycisphaeraceae bacterium
GAACTTGCTGACGTATTCGGTGACCATGAATCGGCCCTTTCGATCGAACGATCCTGAAACTCCGGCCACCTCGGGCGCGGGAGGGAATCGGATCGCATCATGTGCTGAAAAGTAAACGGGAGTCGCTGAAGGGAGACGGCAGAAGAGGTTGGATGCCGTGGCTGGCGCACCTGCCGCGAACGGCCTGCCAAGGACATCAGCCGAGGAAGGGAGGCGGCAAGGGCAGTCGCGAGGGCTGGGCCGGCAACGCGACCGATCCGCCACGCCGATGGGCGTGCTCACCGGCGAATGCGGTCTTGCCCGGCGCCAGGGTGGGCAGACTCCAGTGACACAGTTGCGGCCGCCACTGCAGCTTCTCCGAATCGCCCAGCGAGCGTTCGGCCAAACGCAGCATCCACTGCCCCCAGCGCGACCCATCCTGACCGGTACACGCCATGGCCTGCCCGCCGCGCGGCAACATGACCAGTGCCCCCGAATCGGACGCGGCCATCGCCTGCGCCGCCAGTGACAGCGAGATCACCGACACCAGCGCGGCCGACCTGGCGAATTGTCCTGTCCTGAGCGGGACTTGCATCTCCTTCATTATCGACACTTCCCCGGCCCGAGCAACTCCAATCGAAAAAACTGCTCATTCGAGACGGCTTCGCGGATCGATCGGCGGACGGAACGACACCACGAGATAACCGGGCTCCTCCGCCAGGCCAGTGTTATTTCCTGACTTCGATCCACGGCCGATTCCCGCTTATAAGTCCTTATTTTACAAAGGGTGTATTCTGGAAATGAGGGTCCCGCGTTGTCCTGCGCGTCGAATCGGGTGTCCTTCCTGAGCTTCGCCCGTTCCGACGGGCGCGGGAAAGCCCGCTGAGAGCCTTTCTCCCCGTTCGCGCATTTTTTTCCATCCGGGGTTGGTGAATCGAGGGTCACGGGGTATACTTTGTACGTGGCGGGTCGCCGGTTTCCTGGGCATTTCTCGCCTGACCGGGCCTGTGCTTGACGGGGTTTGAATGTTGCTGACAGCGCGGAAATCTTCCGGCCAGTGCCCACCGCCCGCTTTTGCGCGGCAATCGATATCCTCTCGCCCTTCCGATGCCTGGAATCGTTTGGTTGAGGTTCGGGCGGATGATGCCGGCGATCCGGGGGTTCCGGGGGCGTTGATCGCCACGTACCGCTACAACGGGCTGAACCACCGCGTTCAGAAGATTCTGTGGGATGATGCCGACCCGCAGACGCCCGATACGACCATCGACTACTACCACAATGCCGGGTGGCAGGTCGTCGAGGAGCGCGTGGATGGCGATGTCCACGCCCAATACCTCTGGTGCCCCAGCTACATTGACACGCCAGTCCTCCGCTGGCGGGATACCAGCGAAGTGCCCGACCAGGAGCTTGATGAGACCCTCTACTACACCGTCGATGCCAATAAGAATGTGACAGCCCTGATCGATGCGGCGACGGGTAACGTGGTCGAACGCTACCTGTACGATCCGTATGGGCGGGTGATGGCGCTGGACGATGGCTGGGATTCGATCGCGTGGTCGGCTTCGAGGAAGAACGAAATCCTGTTCGCGGGGTATCGGTACAACCCCGAGACCGGCTACTACCATGTCCGGCACCGGGAATTCCACCCACTTCTGGGCCGTTGGATGCAGCGTGATCCTCTGGGGTATGTCGATGGCGGCAACCTCTACGCCGGCTATTTCGTCATGTGGGGCGGGGTGGATCCGTGGGGCACTAAGTCGCTCAAGGAACAACTTGCCGACGCTGAGGTGACACTTCGTCTGCATCTGTACTTTGCGAATAGATATACTAATGTAACGGAACGAAATGCTGCCATTAATGAGGCGATTGCATATCGTGAGGAAACTGTCCGCTTGATTCGACACGCAAATGAGCATATGGGGCGTATCGACCCACGGAGTTACCATTTAAGTCCCAGAATACTCTACCCATCGGATCGGGAACCTGAACTCGCTGAGATTCGTCGACTTCGCCGGGTGCTGCGTGCAGATGCCGCTGAGTTGCGCGCCGAAGTCGAAGCCATCAAAGGGAGAATGGCCCGCGGCATACCTAGGACACTGGTAATCTCCCTGGAGGAAGACGTATTTACGTCTGTGGCGGGGTGGTGGCTTCAAACGACTCACGACTTCGCTATTAGAATCCGGAGAACTGGGACGGACTTTGATCTCAAGAATGCGATTGCCTCACTCAATGATCTCGATTTGGGGGATCACGGCTGCCTAAGTAAGGTTACCATCACAGGACATGGCACTTTCGCAGGGGTTGGTGCCTTTAATATTGCATCACTAAAGCAAAACAATGGAAATGAGGATGTATTCGCGATCCTCGATGGGATTAAGCGGCTTTGGTGCAAAGAAGGCCCTCGCGTGGTTCGGATTAATTCTTGTGAGGTGGGAGGGCCGGCATCGCCGAATTCCGACAACCCCAGGTTCACTACCCGCCTTTCACAGGCTCTCGATGCTCCCGTAGTTGCATGGGATGATACATATGCGATTATCCCTCACGGCCGAGAGTTCACGGCCTATCCGGATGGTAAAGTGGAGCAGACGGGTGATACCGGGCGTGTGTATAAGCATACGATAAAATCATGGATTGTTCCAGATTAGTTGATGATTTGGCAGAAAGGGTTGGCCCAAGGTGCGGGAACGTTTGGAACAGAGCGCTGAAACCCGTCCCGTTGCTCCACGACGCCTCCTGCCTCCCGTATGATCCGCTCGAACACGCCGTCCTTGACCCATCGAAGGAACCAACGATGGACGGTGCTCTTGCTGCCGAGCCTGACGGGCAGATCGTTCCACTTGGCTCCGTTGTCGAGAATCCGGAAGATGCCCTGAAGCATGTTTCGTTTGTAGGCCGGAGGTCGCCCGCCCAGGGCGCTGGGGGGATGGTCGGGGATCCGTTCACAAAGCCAGTCAACTTGCTCATCCGTGAGTTTCATCGGGCTGAGCCCAACGATGCCGCAAAAGTCTCCGCTGTTGAGATTGCTTATCATGGGAGAACGCTAAATGCAACATGACCAGTCCATCCATAAGAGGGAGAGCGTTGTTATAGGCATACTCAAGTTTGCATGTGGTTGGAGGATTGCGAAAACACATCCTTGCCTAACCGCCTTCCTGTCAGCAACTGTGTTCTGTGTCACCGCGATAACGTTGTCCGTCATGGTACTGCTAGGATGGATCGCAGTGAGGCAGCTCCTTCCGGGATACGACTGGTCGGCATCGATGCGTTTTGCGGTGAGCCATAACGTTGTTCCGCGCGTCGAAGAATTGGTGGATAGAGTGGACCTTAATCAGTTCTATCGGAAGTCTCCGGGTTCCCCGCCAGAGACGCTGCTGGCTATTGCATGCTGGTATCGATATGATGAGGTGGCCGAAATACTCCTCAAAGGAGGCGCTGACCCCAATATTCCTAGTCATTATGGCCTATATCCGCTTCATGCGGCAATCCTAGGCCACCAGCCCGGGTTGTCACCCGATATCATCGGTGTCCTGATAGACCACGGAGCCCATATCAATGCCACCTCTTATACATATGCTGGAAGAACGCCGCTTATGATTGCCGCCGGGGTGCCGTTTCCGGAGGTGGTGGAAATGCTAATTTCAGCTTCAAGGGGGCGCATAGGCGTTAACCGGGGTGATGTTGACGGCAGGACTGCATTGCATATGGCTGTGTCTGCATATGCTCGAGCGCCAGACGAAGCACTAAAGACGATTGACCTGCTTCTCAAGGCCGGAGCCAATCCTTGGCAAAAGGATTTTAGCGGGCGCTCGGCTGCGGATATCGCCGAGGAAACCTGCTCCACATGCCATGAGCGATTTCTTGAACTCCAGAGAACAAAGCCGGAGGATACAGAGACCCCGGAAGCTCCCGAAGACCCGGAGATGGGACTTGGCCTGTCTGAGGATCGTTTCCCCGACCTTATGATAATACCTCGACATCTGGCTGTCCCTAGTCTTGGATCGCGGATTGGTTGAGGCTGTATTGTTCGCAGATTCCTGGAATCGCTGATTGAAGAGGGGATGTTTTGGGCGGGGGGTGAGTTGAGGGGTTGGTCGGGTTGGTTGGTTGGCGATTTTCGAATAGGAGCATTGAGCATGCCCAGGGATTGGCCAGGCAGGAATCGCGGGGTATACTTTCTGCAGATCGGGCCGCCGGTTTCCAGGGCATTTTACGCCTGACCGGGCCTGTGCTTACGGGGTTTGAGTTTTGCTGACAGCGCGGAAATCTTCCGGCCAGAGCCCACCGCCCGCTTTTGCGCGGCAACCGATATCCTTGCGCCCTTGCGAATCCTGGAATCGTTTGGTGGAGGTCAGGAAGGACGATGCTGGCGACCCCGGGCAGCCGGGGGCGTTGATCGCCACGTACCGCTACAACGGCCTGAACCACCGCGTTCAGAAGATTCTGTGGGACGATGCCGACCCGCAGACGCCCGATTCGACCATCGACTACTACTACAACGCCGGCTGGCAGGTCGTCGAGGAGCGGGTGGATGGCGCTGTCCACGCCCAATCCCTCTGGTGCCTCAGCTATATCGACACACCAGTCCTGCGATGGCGGGATACCAGCGAAGTGCCCGACAAGGAGCTCGACGAAACTCTCTACTACACCGTCGATGCCAACAAGAACGTGACGGCGCTGATCGACGGCACCCCCGAAAGTTCCACGGAAGGCCAGGTCGTCGAGCGTTACCTGTCGGAGTGTGTGCCATCATAAAAACGTCGAACTTTTTCAAACCGGGGTTGGTCGATCGAGTATCGCCGGGTATGCTTTGAGGGTGTCGGGGCGCTGGTGTCCAGAGCATTTCACGCCCGCACGCGGCCATCAGGCGGTTTGCCTGACCCGACAACGCGATCCGCCTGGTCACCAAAGCCGCCGCGGCCTGAGCCCAACACGACCGAAGCTTTGCTTGCCGCTTTCTCTCCAGGATGCGTCGCTTACGGCTTACTTGCCGGTTTCTTCACGATCGGCCGAATCGTTATCAGCGGCGTTGTCGATGGCGCTTCGCA
>JAFIFY010000054.1 GCA_020831765.1 Phycisphaeraceae bacterium
TTCGTCAGGCCACAGCTTTGCCTGCAGCTTCCTTCCCACGACGCCTCGCGACGCCGCGGTTGCTGTTCGGCTAACGGTTCCTGTCATCAAGGTCCGTAGAGGACTTGCACCTCCAAGTCACGGGCCATGCCCGGCACACAACGAAACCGCCCCGGTCACGATGCCGGGGCGGTTGAGTGTTGAGTGGTTGTGGGAAGCCGATCAGCGGCCCTGGGCTTCGAGGAGGGCTTTGGCCACGTTCTCGGGTACCGGGCGGTAATCGAGCGGTTCCATGCTGTAGCTGGCGCGGCCCTGGCTCATGCCTCGGAGGCTGGTCGAGTAGCCGAACATTTCGGCCAGCGGAGCTTCGGCGACGACGATTCGCGTATTGCCGCGCTGCTCGGTGTCGGCGATCAGGCCGCGCCTTCGGTTGATGTCGCCGGTGACGTTACCCAGGAACTCATCGGGCGTGGTCACGATGACCTTCATGATCGGTTCGAGAAGCTGGAGTTTGGCTTTGCGCGAGGCCTCGCGGAAGGCGAGGATGCCGGCCTGTTCGAAGGCGATCTGTGAGGAGTCCACCTCGTGGTAAGAGCCGTCGATCAGGGTGATCTTGGCATTAATGAGCGGATAGCCGGCCAGCACGCCGCTCTTGGCCGCGGCGCGACACCCGGATTCGACACTGGGGATGTATTCCTTGGGAATGGACCCGCCCACAATCTTGTTCTCAAAGGCGATCAGGTCTTCATAATCGAGCTTGGCCTCGATCGCCTCGGCCTCGGTAAACGGCTGAACGGTGATAATACAATCGCCGAACTGGCCGCGCCCGCCCGACTGCTTCTTGTGCGTTCCCCGCGCTTCGGCCTGGTTGACGATCGTCTCGCGATAGGCCACGCGCGGCTTGCCGACGTTCACGCCGATCTTCATGTCGCGGATCAGCTTGTGCGTGATGATCTCCAGGTGAAGCTCACCCATGCCCTCGATGATGGTCTGGCCGGTTTCCTCATCGAAGTGCGAGCGGAATGATGGGTCTTCACGGCGGATCGTACCCAGGGCATTGCCCAGCTTGTCCTTGTCGGCCTGGCTCACCGGCTCGATGGACATGCTGATGACCGGATCGGGGAAGTCCATGCGCTCGAGCACGATGGGGTGGTCCGGATCGCAGAGCGTATCGCCGGTCACCGAGTTCTTGATGCCGACCAGGGCCACAATTTCGCCGGCGGTGCATTCATCGCGCGGGATACGATCCTTGGCGTGCATTTCAAAGATACGGCTGATGTTTTCCTTGCGGCCGTTGAGCGGATTGACGACGCGGGATCCCTTCTTGAGGATGCCCGAGTAGACCCGGGCGTAAGTCAGGTCGCCGTGGGCATCGCTGACCACTTTGAAGACCAGCGCCGCGAACGGCGCGTCCAGCGCGTTGGGCCGGGT
Source organism: Phycisphaeraceae bacterium (assembly GCA_020831765.1). Lineage (GTDB taxonomy): Bacteria > Planctomycetota > Phycisphaerae > Phycisphaerales > Phycisphaeraceae > JAFIFY01. Next base: position 1,411 of record JAFIFY010000054.1, read on the forward strand.
CAGCACCTTGGTCTTGTCCTTGGGGTCCGTGCCCTGAACCATCGGCACTTCGGTCGGGTTGGGCAGATAATCCACCACGCCATCCAGCAGGCGCTGGACGCCGATGTACTTCAGCGCTGAACCACAGAACACCGGCACGCACTTGAGGCTGATCGTGCCCTTGCGCAGCGCCCGCTTGATCTCGTCGGGCTGAATCTCCTCTTCCATGACGAACTTTTCGGTCAGCTCATCGTCCAGCTCGGCCGCCTTCTCGATCAGGTCATGCCGCCACTGTTCAACCTCATCGGCCAGCCGCTCGGGGATCGACCCCTCCTCGACTTTGGCCCCAAGCTCCTGGGCGGAGAAGAAGAACGCCTTCATATTGACCAGGTCGATGATGCCCTCAAGCTCGTTGCCACTGCCGATGGGCAACTGCACGGCGACGGCGTTGGCCCCGAGGCGCTCGCGGATGGAATTGAACGAGAAGCGGAAATCCGCTCCCAGCTTGTCCATCTTGTTGATGTAAGCGATTCGCGGCACGCGATAACGATCGGCCTGGCGCCAGACGGTTTCCGACTGCGCCTCGACCCCTTCCTTACCATCGAAAACCACGACCGCGCCGTCCAGCACGCGCATCGATCGCTCCACCTCGATGGTAAAGTCCACGTGGCCGGGGGTGTCGATCAGGTTCATCACATAATCGGTCCCGGCATGGGACCAGGGGCAGGTGGTCGCGGCGGACTGGATCGTGATGCCGCGCTCCTGTTCCTCGGCCAGGAAGTCCATCGTGGCGGTGCCTTCGTGAACTTCGCCCATCTTGTACGTCTTGCCGGTGTAGAACAGAATCCGCTCGGTCACCGTCGTCTTGCCGGCATCGATATGGGCACAGATGCCGAAATTCCGGGTCACATCGAGCCGGGAAAGCTTCTTGATGGTTGCATTGGTTACCGCTGCGGTCATGTCGTTACCTCGATCAGGCCGTTGATTCATGGCCGCGATCGCCTCACTCTGGCGATATCACCGGCCAACTCTCCAGCTATAAAAGCGAAGAGGCACCCTTGTCCAGAATGCCCGTTGCGTGTTCGAAAGCTGCTGTTTCGGTTGGGGCGCGTCTGCCCGAAACCACACACCCAGACCCCTCGCCCCATGTCGTGGGATGCAATAGAGTAGCCACCGGCTCCCAATAGTCAAGAGAGACATCGGCCCAATTCACTCAGTGACGTGAGACACCGGCCCGCGGCATCCATGCCTCCCCTGGATGTTCTGCCGCTAAACTGGCTGAGCGAGCCCGGCCGAATTGGGTGCCGGTGTTGGCTCGCGGCCAGTGACCATCGCCTCCCCCCACCCCCGACCGCCGATGCATGAGCGATCGCGAACCGAGCTCCTTCCGGCGGCCAAACCACGATATCAACGGCAAATTTTTACAAACAAGATTGTTATATGCACAGACCGAACCGCCATGATCATGGGACCGCCTCCCTGTCCATCGCCGAATCCTCCCCGCCACGCTTCTACTACGGCTGGGTCATGCTGCCGATCGCCACGCTGGGCATGATCTGCACCGGTCCAGCGCAAACCTTTGGCATTTCAGCCTTTAATCCATCGTTTCGCGAGGCGTTCCAGCTCAGTGAAACCGCCCTGGCATCGGCCTACATGGCCGGAACCCTGCTCGCGGCCTCGACGCTGAGCCATTTCGGCAGTCTTGCCGATCGCTGGGGCATCCGCCGCATCATGACCGGCGTCGTCGTGCTTTTTGGCGGCGCTTGCATCGGCGCTTCCCAGGTTACCGGGCTGTTCACACTGTTCCTGGCCTTCTTCTTCATGCGGATGCTCGGACAGGGCGCTTTGGGCTTGCTCAGCGGCAACACCCTGGCGTACTGGTTCGATCGGCGACTCGGGACGGTCGAGGGTGTGCGCAACTTCGGCATGGCTGGAGCCATCGCGGGGTTTCCCGTGCTCAACCTGGCGCTGATTTCGCTTCTCGGATGGCGACAGGCGCTGGCGGTGCTGGGGCTCGGTGTCTGGCTGATCATGCTGCCCCTCCTGGCGCTGGCGTTCCGCAATCGGCCGGAAGATGTCGGCCAGCGCATCGACGGCCTGAGCGAGAGCCAATGGCGCAAGCAAGTCCGCGACAACCGCCTGCTGGGCAACGAGTCCGGCCTGAGCCTGCGGGAGGCGCGAAGAACGCTTGCGTTCTGGGTATTCGCCGGGTCCGCCGCCTACTGGGCGATGGTTTCCACGGCCATCATCTTCAGCCTGATTCCGCTGATGCAGGATCGGGGCATGGGCACGGATCAGGCCGCGCTTTTCATGGCGGTGTTTGCCGGCGGACTTGCGATGATGCACCTGGTCGCCGGCTGGCTGGCCGACCGTTTCCCATTGCAGAAGCTCCTGGCGGCATCCATGCTGACGATGGCGGCCTCGCTGTGCATGATCATCGTGATGCGCTCACCGTGGCAGGCCTTGATCGCAGGCGGCCTCATGGGAATGGCCCAGGCAAGCCTGGTGGCCGCGGTGGGACCGGTCTGGCCTCGGTTTTTCGGCAGGGCTCACCTCGGCCGGATTCGCGGGGTCAGCATCACGATCATGGTGGCCGCGACCAGCATCGGCCCGGTGCTGCTGGGCGGCTCGAATGACTTCCTTGGCGGCTACCAGCCGATGCTGCTGGTGTTCGCCGTGATGGCGTTACCCCTGGCCGTGGTGGCCCTGCGAACCCGTCCACCGAAGATTCCCGACCCGAGCCGGGACGGGGAGACCGAGCCGGTCAGCGAGGCCATGGTGCCCGAGGAGGTCCACTAAGCGGACGCCGCGGCTTGAGCGTCCCAAGCGTGCGATCCACCGGCGGGCGAGGGAGGCTGGGGGCGGCGTCGGCCGAGCCGTTGGCGACCTCATGGCCGACACATTTCAACCCGGGATCGGGCAGTTGAGTATGATTACAGGTCTTCCCGATCAGGAGACTCGCTTTTCGTGAATAGTCAGGCATCCGCAACCCGAACCGATCGCTCGGTTTCCGATCTTGAGCCGCCCGGCGAGGCGGAAGACTCCGGCCGGCTTCCGGATCAGCCCCATCACGCCGACGATTCCAACGCTGCGCCATCGTCGGCCCACAGCGCCCCTTCGGCCCATGCGGACGCGGTTCCCGCCACCGAGCACGACGATGCCGCCGATTCCCAGCCCGAAACCCAGGCTCAGCCCGGCCAATCCAAGCCAAAGCCCAAGCGCGGCCTGATCGAACGCGCCGAAGCGTATCTGGCCCGGCTTTCCACACGCAACAATTTCTGGCATCGAGTCTGTTCATGGATATGGCTTCCCTTCGCCTATCGAAGCGGTATTCGCATGCGGCGGGATGGCCAGACGATTTCCGCCGTGCTGCCCTTTCGACGTTTCAACCGTAACTGGTACGACGCGATGGCCGGCGCTGCGCTGCTGGGCAACAGCGAAATCGCCGGCGGCATGCATGTCTTCAAGGCATGCGGCGGCAATCATCGAGTCGTCTGCAAGCACCTGGAATACCGCTTCCTGCGTCCCTGCGTCGGCCCGGCGATGTATCGTGTCACCCCCCGCGAGGACATTGAGGCACTGGTCCGTTCCGGCAAGGAGTTCAACATCACCGTTGATATGGAGATCGTCCAGGTGATGCGGTCGCCCAATGAGCAGGAGCGCCGCGTGGGACGCTGCACGGCCACCTTTCACGCAACGCCCACCGTGATCCACAAGGAAAAGCTGCGTCGAAAGCGCGAACAGCGAAAGAAACTGGCCGGGCAAGGCTGAACAGGCGCGCCGCACCTTCCCGTCCAGAGGTGGACCCCAGATCTCGGACAGCCGGTCGGCCTGAATAAGGTGGGTGGCATGGCCCTCGATGGCTCCCGCTCGACCAGCGGAGTCGGCCGATCGGCGAAGCGCTGATCGAGTGGTGCGAGTGCGAGGTGCGGGCGGCCGATGCATTGCCCAGAAGCGGCTTGGGCGAGGCGGTCGGTTACGTGCTCAACCAGGTCGAAGCGCTGAGCCGTTATCTGGATGGTGGTCGGCTGGCGATCGACAACAACGCCTGCGAACGCAGCCCGCGCGGCAACGCGATCGAAAGGAAGAACTGGCTGTTCACCGACTTCCGGGGGCGGCGGCTTCCGGGGGCGGCGGCCATGTTCAGCCTCATCAGCAGCGCCAAGCGAAACCAC
>JAFIFY010000086.1 GCA_020831765.1 Phycisphaeraceae bacterium
ACTGGCCGTAACCCAACAGCGCAACGCCAAGGCCGCCAGAAGCCATCGCAAGCAAACGATCCGGCGATTACATGAGTTGGGCATTACGCTCAATACCCTGATACGATGTCAATGGAAGCCGACATAGCGTTGTAGTATTAATACTTGATGGTCGCCTGATCGGCGCTCCGACGCCGTTTCGGGGCCTATGATCAGGACAGAAAATCACACATTTTTGGTAGCGCGGGTCGAATTAATCGAGTCGAGCGACGCCGAAACCCGACCTGCCGACGCCTGATCCGGCGATGGGAATCGCCCAGCCACCGAATCACTCATGGAGACCTCGTGACCCATAATCAGGAACTTCTTGACTTTGTCGAATCCACGCGCGCGCTGTGCCGACCGGACCGGGTGGTCTGGATTGACGGCTCCGAAGCGCAGTATCGATCGATCCTGCAAAGCATGGTCGATGCGGGCACCGCGAAGTGGCTCAATCCCGAGAAGCGGCCCAACAGTTTGCACGTGCGATCAGACCCGGCCGATGTCGCCCGCGTCGAGGATCGCACGTTCATCTGTTCCGAGCATCGCGATGATGCCGGCCCCACCAACAACTGGGCCGATCCGGCGGAGATGCGCAAGACGTTGCGCAGCCTGTTCGATGGCTGCATGCGCGGCCGCACGATGTATGTCATCTCCTTCTGTATGGGGCCGCTGGGCAGCCCGATCGCACACATCGGCGTCGAACTGACCGATTCACCGTACGTCGTGGCCTCGATGACCATCACCACACGCGTCGGCGCGCGTGTGCTCGAAGCCCTGGGCGATTCGGGCGAGTTCGGCCGCTGTGTGCATTCGGTGGGCAAGCCGCTCGAACCCGGAAGTCGCGATGTGCCCTGGCCGTGCAACAACGAGAACAAGTACATCACGCACTTTCCCGAAACGCGCGAGATCTGGTCGTTCGGCTCGGGCTATGGCGGCAACGCTCTGCTGGGCAAGAAGTGCTTTGCGCTGCGCATCGCTTCGGTGATGGCCCGCGATGAGGGCTGGATGGCCGAGCACATGCTGATCGTCAAGCTCACCAGCCCCGAGGGCCGGGTTTCGTACATGGCCGCGGCCTTTCCCTCGGCCTGCGGCAAGACCAACCTGGCCATGCTCACGCCCACCGTGCCGGGCTGGAAGGTCGAGTGCATCGGTGATGACATCGCATGGATGCGGTTTGGAAGCGATGGCCGGTTGCGGGCGGTCAACCCGGAAGCCGGGTTCTTTGGCGTAGCGCCGGGCACGGGTGAGAAGACCAATCCCAACGCCGTGGCCACGCTGCGGCGGGAGAGCATCTTCACCAACTGCGCGACGACGGATGATGGCGATGTGTGGTGGGAAGGGATGACCGAATCGCCACCCGCGCATCTGATCGACTGGCGTGGCCGCGACTGGTCACCGGATTGCGGCCGACCAGCAGCGCATCCCAACGCCCGCTTCACCACCCCCGCCGCGCAATGCCCGATCATGGCCCCGGAATGGGAAGACCCGGCCGGCGTGCCGATCGATGCCATTCTCTTCGGCGGGCGGCGGGCCGACACCGTGCCCCTCGTGCAGGAAGCGCGAAGCTGGCGGCACGGCACATTCCTGGGTTCGATCATGGGCTCGGAGAAAACCGCCGCGGCCGCCGGCAAGGTCGGCGAGCTTCGACGCGATCCCATGGCCATGCTGCCCTTCTGCGGCTACAACATGGCCGACTACTGGGCACATTGGCTGAAGATGGGACTGCGCGGCGGCGACAACATGCCGCGAATCTTCTATGTCAATTGGTTCGCCAAGTCGCCCGATGGCCGCATACTCTGGCCTGGCTTCGGCGACAACATCCGCGTGTTGGAGTGGATCATCCGGCGCTGCGACGATGAAGTGAAGGCCGTCGAAACCCCCGTCGGTCTGGTTCCGCATCCCGGCGATCTCAACACCGACGGACTGAATCTCTCCGCCGATGATCTGACCCGGCTGCTGGAAATCCGAAGCGATGAATGGCTTGGCGAAGTCGATTCGGTTCGAGCCTACTACAAACGCTTCGGCACCCGCCTCCCCGATGCCCTGGCCCACGAACTGGAAAACCTCGAATCCCGACTCGACGCCAATCGCGCGCCCACAACCAACCCCACAACCCTGAGAGCCACGGGCACAAGTTGATCGAGCGGCGGAAGACGAACCGTAATGGCCGTCTGCTTTCGCATACGTTGAACTCAATGCACATCCTGGGTCACGTCGTGTCCATCGGTTGAGCACGCATTTCCATCCCCCTTCTCGAACATTCGGCGGTTTCCGCCTTGTGAGCACTGCGATTCCGGGAAGGCGAGGCCACGCCTCAGCGGTTGTGGTCAATCAACCCTACGGCGGTCCTCTGGCAACGTCCCGGCCGGTGACTTTACTTAGACTACAAAGCACGCCAACGGCACGACAGGGGGATGCCCGAGGTTGAATGCGTTGTGCGGCGCACCCCGCTGGCTTCCGTGTGGAGGCACAGCACCGGGAAAGGCCGTTTCGGAGCGGTGGATCGACGGGCGTCGAGTGTTCCATGACAGGTCACGTTGGCTTGCGGGTTGACACATGGCTTTGATTGATTACGGCTTGTGCGCGGCGTATCTGGTCCTGGTGTTGGGCATCGGGTGGCGGTTTCGTGGCCGGGCGATGGGGCAGCGGGGTTATTACCTGGCTGGTGGCGGCATGGGGTGGATTCCGGTGGGGCTGTCGGTGATGGTGAGCCTGTTCAGTAGCGTTAATTTTGTCGCCTTTCCGGCGGAGATCGCCGACCACGGGTTTTACGTGCTGGCGAGTCTGCCGGCGTTCGTGCTGGTGCTCTGGCCGGTCCGCCGCGTCGCGATTCCGCTGTTCCGCGAGTTGGGAACCATCAACGGCTATGCCTATTTCGAGCGGCGCTACGACCCGCGCGTGCGCCGCCTCGCTTCGATGATCTACCTGCTCTGGCGCGTGATGTGGATGGCCGTTGCGCTTCAGGCCTGTGGCAGGATCATCAGCGGGGTGACCGGCCTGCCCCTGTGGCAGGTGCTGGTGGTCGTGGGCCTTTGCACGACCTGCTATACCGCTCTGGGCGGTTTGCGCGGCGTGATCTGGACCGATGTCTTGCAGTTCATTGTGCTGCTGGGGGCGACGGCCATGGCACTGTGGATCGGTATTCACGCCCAGGATGGCATCGCCGCGACCCTGTCACTGAATCGGGAGATCGGCACGTTGCGACCGCTGATGCCGCTGTCGGCCGATGCCCTCTCGCTCAACCCGATGCAACGGATCACGGTCTGGAGCGCATTGATCGGTACGGCCGTTGCGCTGCTGGCCCGGTTCAGTGTGGATCAGATGATCCTCCAGCGGTACGCCGCGGCGCGGTCGCTGGATCAGGCGCGGCGGGGCTTTTCGCTGAATATCTGGGTTACGCTGGTCATGCTGTCGCTGCTGGCGATGCTGGGGCTGGTGGTGGCCGCGTCCGCGCAGAGCTCGGGGCTGGGCGAGGCAACGGGTGTGGCCCAGTTGGCCTCGCTCTTTCGCTCGCTGCCGGCGGGTGTGCTGGGGTTGCTGGTGGCGGGGTTGCTGGCGGCGGCGATGTCGAGCGTGGATTCAGGGCTCAACGCCTGCGGCAGCATCTGGAGCCAGGAATTCGGATCACGCGATGATCCATCCAACGGGGCCTCCACCGGCCGAAAGACGGTTGGATTGACCGTGGTGCTGGGGCTGATCGCCGTTGCGATGGGCTTTGCGGTGGGGCAACTGGGTACTCTGTTTGAAATCGCCGCGCGGGTGATCAACGGTCTGGGCAGCCCCCTGCTGGCGCTCCTGCTGCTTGGCTTGTTCTCCCGGCGGACGACAGCGCGAGGTATGTTCCACGGCGGGTTGCTGGGCACGGCTTTCAGTATCGCCATCAGCTTCGGCGTGGATGGACTTGCCCTGCATCTATACGCCGTGGCCAACCTGCTGGTGACGCTGATCGCCTGCTACGCCCTGAGTCTGCTGACGGGCAAACCCGGCGATGAGGCGCAGCTCGCCTGGACCTGGCGTGCTTTGCGCTCACGGCTTTGATTCTCCGGCACCATGGCCAAACAGCGCCGCGCCTCACCGATAGTAGAGCGGTCGTGGTTTGTATCGCGTGTGCAGCAGTTCGTGGGCCTTGTGGCTCAGGGGCTTCTCGAGGAATTCCTGATAGAGCTGCTGAACATAGGGGTTGTCATGCGAGCGTCGTCGCTTGCGCTGACGATCGTCTTCATACAACCCCGCCGCACGTTGAGCCCTCAGTTCATCCGTCACACCATAAGGCTGACCTCCACCGCCGATACATCCGCCGGGGCAGGCCATGACCTCGATGAAGTGATAAGGCATCGGGGCATCGGCAGCGCGGGCTTCCTTGACCTTTTCCAGCACATACTGCACGTTGCCCAGGCCATGGGCGACCGCGATGCGGACTTCATTGCCGCCAATGTCGAGCGTCGCTTCCTTGATGCCCTTGAGCCCGCGGGTCTGGTGGAACTCGATGGCATCGTCGGGCAGTTCCTCACCGGTGACCAGCTTGTGCGCGGTGCGCAAGGCCGCTTCCATCACGCCGCCCGTGACACCGAAGAGCGTGGCCGCGCCGGTGTAATCGCCCAGGATGTGGTCCGGCTCGCCATCATTGGGCAGGTTGGCGAAGTCGATACCCGCTTGTTTGATCATGCGGGCCAGTTCCCGCGTCGTCAGGACACAGTCGATGTCCTGCAACCCCGAGGCGTACATGTCCTCGGTCCGGCCGATCTCGTATTTCTTGGCCGTGCAGGGCATGATCGACACGCCGAAGATCCGCTTGCCGGGAACACCCGCACGGTCGGCGTAGTAGGTCTTGGTCAGCACGCCCACCATGGCGTGCGGGCTCTTGGCACTGGAGAATTCATCGATCAGATCGCCGTAGTATTTCTCCATGTAATCGATCCAGGCCGGGCAGCAACTGGTGATCAGGGGCAGCGCGCCGATGCCCTGGGCAAAGCGTTCGACGAACTCGTGGGCTTCTTCGAGGATCGTCAGGTCCGCGCCGAAGTTGGTATCGAAGACCGCCTTGAAGCCCATCATGCGCAGGGCGTGGTAGAGCCGGCCGGTGCAGTTGGTGCCCGGCGGCAGGCCGAAGGCTTCGCCGATGGCGACGCGGACCGCCGGGGCGATCTGCACGACGCAGTGGGCCTCGGGGTTTTTGAGTTGATCCCAGGCGCGCCCGGTCTCGTCATATTCGAAGATCGCGCCCGTCGGGCAGTGGGCCGAGCATTGCCCGCAGCGAACACACGGCGATTCAGCCAGGGAAATTTCACCGGCCGGGGAAATCCTGGTCGCGAATCCACGGTCCAGGAATGACAGCGCCCAGACATTCTGCATCTGCTGGCACACCTCCAGACACCGCCCGCAGGTGATGCACTTGCGCGGTTCGAGCACGATCGTCCTGGTGGAATCATCCTTGGGCAGATCGGGCACGATGCAGGTGAACGGCTGATGCGTCACACCGAAATCCGCCGCCAGGGCCTGTAGTTCGCAGGTTCCATTGCGCCCGCAGGTGAAGCATTCATTGGGATGCTTGGAAAGGATCATCTCGATGACGCTCTTGCGGATGGCCACGATGTCCGGATCGTGGGTGATGATCCGCATGCCCTCCTCGACCGGGGTGCAGCAGGCCCGGGGCAGGCGTCGGTTGCCGTTGATACGGACGATGCAGATGCCGCAAGCGGCCGTGGGCGGAAGGTCATCGTGCTTGCAGAGCTTCGGGATGCGGACCTGCACCTTGCGCGCCGCATCGAGAATGGTGGTTCCCTCGGGAACGGTGACCTCTCGGCCGTTGATCGTGGCATTGATCATTTTCGCGGATATCATCATGCACCTCTTGGGATGCCGCATCGCGCCGGTTCAGGCGGAGACGGGGCTTGGGCGGCACATCGCCTGTTCATATTCGTGACGGAAATAACGGAGGGTCGAAAGCACGGGATTGGGCGCGGTCTGCCCCAGACCGCAGAGCGAAGCGCCCTTCATGGCCTGGCAGATTTTCTCAAGCGTCGCGATATCCTCGGGCACGCCATCGCCGGCGGATATCTTCTCCAGAAGCAGGAGCATCTGTTTGCCGCCGATCCGGCACGGCGCACAGCGTCCGCAGCTTTCCTCGACACAAAAGCCCAGATAGAAGCGCGCGATGTCCACCATCGAGTCGCCCTCATCCATCGCGATCAACCCGCCCGAGCCCATGATCGAGCCAAGACCGGCCAGTGACTCATAACCCACGGGCTTATCGAAATGCTCGCGGGGGATGACACCGCCCGACGGCCCGCCGGTCTGCACCGCCTTGATCGGCTTGTTCGTGCCGCTGCCGCCGGCCAGATCGAGCACCGCTTGCAGTGTCGTGCCCATGGGCACCTCGATCAGGCCCGAATGACGCACCTTGCCGGTCACAGCGAATACCTTGGTCCCGCTGTTCTCCGGTGTGCCAATGCCTCGGAACCAGTCAGCGCCTTTGAGCATGATGCGCGGCACATTGGCCAGGGTCTCGACATTGTTGATGCTCGTGGGCATGCCCCAAAGTCCCTTGACCGATGGGAACGGCGGGCGCGGCCGGGGTGTTCCCCGCTGACCTTCGATCGAGGCGATCAGCGCCGTCTCCTCGCCGCACACAAAGGCCCCCGCACCAAGGCGGACATCGATATCGAAATTGAAGCCGGTGCCGAGAATGTCGCGGCCCAGAAGGCCTTGTCGCTTGGCCTGGCGGATCGCCTGCTGCACGCGATCGACGGCCAGCGGATACTCGGCGCGGATGTAAAAGATGCCCTCAGCCGCGCCGATGGCGTAACCGGCGATCAGCAACCCTTCGATCACGGCGTGCGGATCATCCTCGAGCACGGAGCGGTCCATATAAGCGCCCGGGTCGCCCTCGTCGCCGTTGCAGATGACAAAGCGCTCCTTGGCTGGAACCTCGCGGGTCAGTTGCCACTTGAGCCCGGTGGAGAATCCCGCGCCGCCGCGCCCGCGCAGCCCGCTGCTCTTGATCACTTCGATCACCTGCTCGGGCTCAAGCTCGCAAAGACAGCGCTCGGCGGCCAGATAGCCATCCGCGGCCACGTAGTCTTCAAAGCTCTCGGGATCGATCACCCCGGCATTGCGCAGCACAATGCGGTACTGGCGCGGCGGATCGCCCAGCGGGTCGGCCGCATCGGGCGGATCATCCTCCGGCCGCACCAGATCAGCGAACCCGGGCACGACGAACTTTTCCACCACGCGACGGCCGCAGACATGGGCATCAAGCAGCCATTGCGCTGAATCCGGATCGATATTGCCGTACATCGTCCGCGGCACGCCCTGGACATTGATCTCCACCAGCGGCTCATCGGAGCATACACCCACGCAGCCGGTGGCCTTGACGGCCACCTCCAGCCCGCGCTCCTCGACACCCTGGCGCAACGCCTCGAACACCGCCGCAGCGCCCGCCGCCAGCCCGGAAGTGCTCATGCCCACCTTGATCCAGTTCTCCGGCTCACGATGGTCCGCCCGAATCCGGGCCAGTGTCTGTCGGGTAAGTTTGGCCATGGTTCACTCCGTGGTCAGGGGGACGGTCTGTTCGAGAATGCGCGACACATCGCGGGGCTGGACCTTGCTGTGAATGCGTCCGTTGATCATCACCACCGGCGCCAACCCGCAACAGCCAAGACAGCGCACCGTCTGAAGGTGATACTCCCCATCCTCGGTCGTCTGTCCATCCTCGACCTTCAGTCGTTGCGAAAGCTCACCAAAGACATCCCCAGCACCCTTGAGATAGCAGGCGGTGCCCATGCACACACTGGTGACATGCCGGCCCGGCGGCTTGAGCTTGAAGTAGTTGTAGAACGTCAGCACTTCATAGATGCGGGCCAGCGGCACGTTCAACTCGCGGGCCAGCGTCAGGGCGATCGACCGGGCCACGTAACCATGATGGTTCTGCAGCTCGTGCAGGATCATGATCAGATTGCCGCGCTTGCGGGCCCATTTGCGCAAGATGACCGTCAGGTCCGGCGCTGCTTCTTCGGTCTTCATCAAAGTCTCCTTTTTACCGGCATCGGCCGCGAACCGGGCCGGGCCGGGGGCTTACTCTTTCATCGCGTGGGAACCAGGTAAGTCCCATCGCGCGTGGGATCACGATCCGGCACCTCGATCACGTTGTCATCGCTTCCACCAACGGCAAGCGCGCTGCCATCGGTCATGGCCGCATTGAAACTTCGCACGCGGCGAAGGTCGACGATGTCCTCGCGCAGTCTCGCCACACCGCGATGCATCGGGGTATCGACATTCTGAAGACGGAAATCCGCCCCACCGTGATTGATGATGTGCATATTGACGCCGGGTGATGCCGAGGACACGCGATAACTGCGGTCCATCGCCAGCACGGTGATGGGTCGGCCATCGAAGCGCCACGGCTGATCGGAATGAATCCACCGCTGGTTCGCCCATACGCCGCCATCATGATCGGCAAAGTAACCGGCGGTGAGCACGTAATTGGCATGGACGCTGGCGGCGGTGGCGGTGCTGGGCGACCAGGCCGGCAGATAAGCGCAGCGGAAGAAATCGACATTCATGTACGGCTCGTAAAGCGGCCGCGCATCCAGACCCGGCGAGCGCACCGCATGGGCCAGATTGCTCGTGCCGCTCTCAGCCACATGGGCGGGCAGTCGCCCCATGTCCGTTTCGTAAGTCAGCGCGGCGGTGGCGATCTGACGTACCGTCGCCAGACATTGCGTGGTCAACGCCTGCTTCCTGGCACCCCCCAACGCCGGCAACAGAATGCCGATCAGCAGGCTGATGATCGCAATCGCCACGAGCAGTTCAATGAGGGAAAAGCCCACTGGGCCCGCGACAGCGCATCGAGGCGCGGCGGCGGGGCCTGAACGAGGAGAATCTGACCGGTCGACCGCTTGCCGTTGCATCAGCCACCTTACCTTATAAACAGATAGATCAATCTGTTTATCTGAACAGTCTAGCGAGATTCGGCAGGCAAGTAAACCAACCCGTCCACAAAGTTTGCGAGCCGCGAACCGTTGCGCCACCGAGGTCAAGGCCTGGATGCATGCAAGAGCAGAGCGGATTCCATCGACCAGAGAGGCGCCGCGTGCCGAGGCTCACCCGCCTCTTGAACCAGATACCGATTACCATACCCCTCCCCTACGTAAGTCTTGCTTGCAGAGTGGTTTGATTCGCGCGGCGACAGGCTGAGCGGGTCGTGCCGGTCAGGGGTGGCAAGGGGTTTGCCGAGGCTCTGCGTGAGGTAGAAATCGCTCCGGCCGCGAATCCCAGGCGCCCATACGGACAGGTACCCGCGCCATCTCGATAACCTGCATCTCAGAAGGGGCGTTGGATGCGTTCGACTTGGCCGTTTACCACATCTTGACCAGGCCCGTTGCCAGTTCGCTGATTGTGTCGGCCCTGGCCAGTTTGTCGAGCCAGTGTTGGGGCAGGCCTTCGGTTCCGTAACAGGCTCCGGCGATCTGGCCGCAGACGGCGGCGGTGGTATCGGCATCATCGCCGAGGTTGGCAGCGGCGAGGATGGCATCCTGGAAATCGTCTGTTGCGTGGAATGCCCACAAGGCCGCTTCGAGACATTCGATGACATAACCGCCGCCGCGGATCTCCGGCGGCCGCTTGGCCTTGAACGAGCCCGCGGCGATGGCTTGAACCTTGGGGGCCAGGGGCTCTAATTTCCACAAGCCCGGAACCGGGCAGTAATCGCTTGCCAGCACCGCCTGCTTCGATTCGCCGTTGATCAGACCCACGAGCAGCGCGGCGAAATATCGGCACGCATCGATGCATTCGGCCGCGCCGTGCGTGGTGCGCGACGATTCACCGGCCAGCGCGATCGCCAGGCTCGGACGCGGTGCAAAAGCCACGGGGACCGGAGCCAAGCGCATCAGCGAGCCATTGCCCGCTGAGTCCGAGGCCGTCGAACCCGAGTACGCTCTGGCGGACTTGCGGAAACCCGACAATGCGCTTCGTGTCGTCCCTCCGATATCGAAGCAGTGTCCCTTCACACTGAAATGGCCATCCTTCCACCAGCGAATGTATCGCTCCATCTGGTCACGCGGATCGAAGCCTGAACATTCGATGAGGCTCTCGGCCAGACAGAGCGCCATGGATGTGTCATCGGTCCATTCGCCGGGCTTGAGGTTGAACGGGCCTCCGCCAACCATATCGGTGAGCGGCGAGAAACTTCCCGGCGCTTTGAACTCCAGCGTGGTGCCGACCGCATCGCCCAGGGCCAGGCCGAGAAGCGCGGCCACCGCGCGATCGGCAATCGGCTTGGGGGGATCGAGCCTGGTCTCGGATTCGGTAATTTCTCCCAAAACACTCTCCTTATGAAATCAATGCAGCCGACACATCGGGGGGATCGAGCCTGGTCTTGAATTCGGGGTTTTCTCGGGGTTTCGGGCCTTTGCCTTACCCATCCTTGAGCCGGGGATCATGCTCGTGCCAATGGCGCACCACGGCCCGCTGGGCATTGTTCTCAGGCGCTGGGTAACGGAACTGCCGCCCTTGCCGCGCGTGAGCCATCGCTTCGAAGGCCTGTTCGGCCGTAAGCCCATGTCGAACGAGCCAGCAGCCTGCGACAGTGCCCGTGCGTCCGTTGCCGCCCCAGCAGTGAAGATAGACCTTCCGCCCCGCTTCGATCCGCTCATCGATGTGATCCAACACGGGAATCAGCGTTTCGGCGAACGCCGCGGACTGATCGCGAATTGGAAACCTGCTGAACCCGACCTCCACGCCGCGCTCGCGGGCCAACGCCCGTACCTTCGGCATGTAATCGGGAAACGGCTTGCTTCCGCTGCCGGTTTCTTGCTCTTCCTGCAAGCTGATGAAACAGGTGATTCCCATCTCGAGCAGCGCGGCGAGCATGGTCTCCTGATCATCCGGATTCGGCGTTCCCGGATACTGACCTCCGAGCAACTGGTTCTCCGCGATCCACCAGGTCTTGACAAATGGATATTGCATGATGACCTCGGCAAGAAAGCCATTGAAATCAGAGGCATTCTACCAACCAAGCCCACAAACTGAAATGTGCATAGCGACAACCTTACGTCGCTCACCCGAGCGTGGGATAAAGAATCTTCCAGGCGATCCTGCACGGGTTTCACGGATCGCACGATCGGACCAGCAACCTCCCGTCGGCCGGCGTCACGCCCCACCCGAGGACACTCTCAAGGGCATCCGCCCATGGGCTCGCCGCCGCGCCAACGGGCCGGTCGGCCTCCGGGCGTGGGCGGCTATAATGGCCCCATGTCCCAAACTCCGACTTCCGCTCGACTTGCCCTGGCTGACGGCAGCATCTTCACCGCCCGACCTTTTGGTTGGATCGGTGATGACCCGGTGGAGGGTGAGGTGTGCTTCAACACTTCGATGACCGGCTACCAGGAAATCCTGACCGACCCCAGCTATGCCGGGCAGATCGTCACCATGACCTGCCCGCAGATCGGCAACTACGGCACCAACGACCTGGACCTGGAAAGCCGGCAGATTTTCGTCAAGGGTTTTGTCGTCCGTGAGCTTTCCAACATTGTCAGTAACTACCGCTCTCAAAAGATTTTGGAAGACTGGCTCGCCGAGCGGCGGGTCACTGGCCTGACGGGTCTGGATACCCGGGCGGTGACGCGCAAGCTGCGGACCACCGGCGCGCTTAACGGGGTGATCTGCACGGATGCCTCGGTCAGCGATGCCGACCTGGTTGCCCGAGCCCGGGCGGCGACGGGTCTGGTCGGCGTTGATTGGGTCAGCCGGGTGACGCAACGCGATCAGCGGCGATGGAGCATGGGTCTGGGCGATTGGGCGCCGCTTCAGGGGCGGATCGAGACCGTCGGCGAGCGGATGCCCATCGTGGCCATCGACTGCGGGATGAAGTGGAACATCCTGCGCAACCTGGTCGAGTCGGGTTGCGATGTCGAGGTGGTGCCCAACGATGAACCGGCTGGGGCGATCCTAGAACGAAAGCCGCGCGGCGTGTTCGTCTCCAACGGCCCGGGC
>JAFIFY010000088.1 GCA_020831765.1 Phycisphaeraceae bacterium
ACTGGCCGTAACCCAACAGCGCAACGCCAAGGCCGCCAGAAGCCATCGCAAGCAAACGATCCGGCGATTACATGAGTTGGGCATTACGCTCAATACCCTGATACGATGTCAATGGAAGCCGACATAGCGTTGTAGTATTAAGTTCGAGCACGGGCGAACGGCATGGCCTGATCAGGAATTCACAACGAATTCCACAAGCCTCTCCCGATGGGCGGCCGCGGTCGCTTCGCCACGGGCCCGCTCTTCGACCCCCTGCCGCCGACAGAACCCTCTCGGTAAGCTCTTTCAGGCTCGGGCCGTCGGGCTCCCCGCCGCAACTCATCGATTTTTCACGATGTCCGGCCCGGGGCTCGCCGCACGAATCGAGCTCCGGGTCCGGAATCGGGCTCCGGCAGGCATGGGCACGTTTCTTCGGAATTGATCTCAACCATCGATCAGGCACTTTTCCCGCCGGGGTGACTTTTCCGCGACGCCGGTCGCGACTATTCTCTGTGGAGGCGGTTATGCGAACCCGGTCGGTGCCGGAGCGACCGACCGGCGTGCGGAAGGCGAGTTGATGTCTGATGATCAAGTCAAAGAGGGGAAGTCCGGTAAGGAAGTTCTGGAAGAGACTCATCCCTTTGCCATGGAATCGCCCGTGCGAAGCTGGTGGGCGGTGATCTCGACCGTCTCGCTCTTGTTCGCGACGCTGGTGCTGGCCGGCGTAGCGCCGTGGTGGCCGGCACGTCTGGCCCTGTCACTGCTCGGGGCGCTGCTTCTGGTGCGTACGTTCATCCTGTACCACGACTACCTGCACCGTTCGCTGTTGCGAAAGTCCCGACTGGCGCGGCCCCTTTTTCATGTTTTCGGCATGATCACGCTGACCCCGCCGCGCTACTGGCGCTTCAGCCATAATTTCCACCACGGCAACGTCGGCAAGCCGGTGGAGTCCGAAGACGGTGACCAACTGCTGTTCACATCCGACCTCGGCTCGTTTCCGCTGATGACGGTCGAGAAATGGAAAACGGCCACGTGGCGGGAGCGCTTTCATTATCGGCTGGCACGGCACCCGCTGACGCTGCTTATGGCGTACCTGACCATTTTTCTGTTCAGCATTACGATTCTGCCGCTGCTGAAATCGCCGAAACGCTACTGGGACGGCGCGTTGGCGCTGGTCATGCACGGCGCTCTGGTGGCGGGGCTGTGGCTGCTGTTCGGTTTCGATGTGCTGTTTTTCAGCTTCCTGTTGCCGTACGCCTGTTCGGCGGCGATTGGTGCGTATCTGTTCTACGCGCAGCACAACTATGAAGGGCTGCACGTCCTCGAGCCCGAGGAGTGGAGCTACTACCGCGGGTCGATCGAGTCATCGAGTTTCATGGACCTCGGACGGATCATGCACTGGTTCACGGGCAACATCGGCTATCACCATGTGCATCACCTCAACCCGCTGATTCCGTTCTATCGGCTTCCGGAAGCCATGGCCGCGGTGCCCGAGCTCCAACTGCCAAAGAAGACGACGCTGCTGCCGCATGACATTTTCAGGTGCCTGCGACTGAACCTGTGGGACACCGAGCGGGGTGAACTGGTGACCTTTCAAGCGGCGCGGCGGGCGACGTGAACATGCCGCCGGCCTGGCCGGAATGCCGGCGCGACTGTGGACTCGAACCGCCGGGGTGTTTCACGACCAGCGAATGGTCGGGCGGGGACGGCCAATCCGTGCTGATCCGTCAGGCGGATTCGGGCGTGCGGTAAGATGGCCGGGACACCCGGGCGACGATTCCTGAAAAACATCGGTTCGAAGAAGAAGTATGAATCCAAAGGAAACTGCCAAGAGCTACGATGAACTGGCTGCCCATTGGAATGGGGAACACTTCAACCGAAAGAATGGGATTTTACAGCACCAGAGGGCATTGCGGTTTGCCAAGAGCAAAGCTCTGGCGATAGACATCGGTTGCGGCAGCAGTGGAAGAATTATCGACTTGCTGATCGCCGAAGGCTTTGACGTCGAAGGCTTGGACATTTCACCCAGAATGATCGAGCTGGCCAGGAAGCGGCACCCTGAACAAACCTTTTATCGGTCGGACATATGTGACTGGGTTTTTCCCAGGAAGTATGATTTCATCTCGGCCTGGGACAGCATCTGGCATGCTCCTCTTGGCAGCCATGAAGCGATCCTGTTAAAGTTATGTGCCGCTCTCAATGAGGACGGAATACTGATTTTTACAAGCGGAGGCCTCGATAGGCCGGACGCAGGATGCAATTCCTTTATGGGGACGCCGCTTTACCATGCCGCTTTGGGCATACCACAACTTCTCAAGATCATCGATTCCGCTGGCTGCATCTGTCGCCATCTCGAGTATGATCAATACCCGGAACTTCACATTTACCTGATCGTCCAGAAGGCTGAACGAGGCGGTGCAGGCAATGTGGGACGGGGTGACTTGGCCTGCACGGGAAAACCCCATCCAGTCTGAACGAGAGTCTCAACGTGCCGGTGGGCTTGGAAGGCGATCGTTGGGTCAACGAGGCTGACATGACCGACGCTCGACTGAGCATCCGATCCCCACGAATCACACACGCAAGCCCCGCCGGTTACCGGCCCGTCATCGCCGCGGCGATCTGTTCCGGGGGTGTGGGTCGCCAGCCGCATAGTCGGGTGATCGAGATGTTATCCACCAGCGGCGTGTTGTCGTCCATCTTCTTTCGCTGGGGCACATCGGGGTAGAACTTCGCGATGACCTGGGTGGTGGTCCAGCCCAGGCCATTGGCTTGGCAGGCGGGGAAGAGGGTGTGCAGGCCGGTGAAGTCGGCATCGACCAGAGCCAGCAGCAATCGGGCCGCATCATTCATGGGCAGGAAGCTGAAAAGCTCATCCACCGAGTGGCCGGGGTGGTAGTCCTCGATGCGGATCGGCAGACGTTCGAGCCTGCGGGCCATGTGATGGGGCGGCGGCACGGCGGGAAAACGAACCGCCGCGGCCGTCATGCCGTGAGCGCGGCAGTAGTAATCCAGTTGAACCTCACCCACCTGCTTGGATAAGCCATAGGTATTCCCCGGACACGCCGGCAGCGCTCCATCGCCGGGCAGGTAGGCGATCGAACTGGCCATCACATCGCAATCGGCGACCGTCCGCCGGCCGCTGATGGCCTGCACGGAGCTGGCGAAGATGATCTTGGGCACACCAAGCTGCGCGGCGGCCTCGAACATGTTGGCGTTCATCACCACGTTTTCATTGAACACCGTCTGGGCATCGGCCGAATGCGGGCCGCTGTGGTTGGCCAGATGCACCACCGCATCGCAGCCTTCGAGCACCCGATAGGGAACCGCGCGATCCAGCAGATCAACCACCTCGACCCGCACCGGCAGATCGCGACGGATCGTCCGGTCCACGGCACGAACTTCGTGCCCGGCTTCAACCAGCGCCCGGGCGGTGTGAGGGCCGATGCGGCCACAAGGTCCGGTCAGCAATACCTTCATGTTTCGTTCACCTATCGATCACTCGCCAGGTCGATGAGCCGGAGTTCGGCATCGGGCGGCCGCTCCGTCGGCGATCTCCCAGCCGCGCCCGGCCATCTTCCAACCCAAATCTGATCCGCCTGGATATAGACTGTCCCTTGTGCGTATCTGCATCATCGCCAATCCGATCGCCGGTGGAGGCCGGGGCCAACAACGCTCGGCTCGACTCGAAGCTCTGCTTCGCGCCAAGGGCCATACGGTCGAGCGATACCTGACGACCAAATCCGGCGATGCGCGGCAACGAGCGACCGAGATCATACCCGCTACCAACCTGATCATTGTGGTCGGGGGCGATGGAACGTTGAACGAGGTCATCAACGGCCTGCAAGATCCCCTGGCTGTCCCGATCACCCAGTTACCCATGGGGACGGCCAACATCGTGGCTCGCGAGTTCGGCCTGCCATTCGATGCCGACGCATTGTGCAATCATCTTGAGCGGTTTTCCGTCCGACTGATCGATCTGGCCGAGGCCAATGGCCGGCGCTTCATCGCGGTGCTCAGTAGCGGCTTTGATGCCCTGGTGGTGCGCCATGTGACCCGGGCGCGGAGGGGCAAGCTGGGCTTTGCCAGGTATGCCCTGCCGTTGATTCGAACCCTGATCCAGTACCGTCGGCCTCGCCTGATCATCACCATCGATGGGCGCGACTACCACGGCGCGCAGGTCTTTGTCTGCAATATTCGGAACTATGCCGGATTTTTTCAGATCGCCGATCGGGCGGACCCGAGCTCGGGCATGCTGGAGGTATGCATCGCCCGGCGGGGCGGGCGACTGAGCCTTGCGAGTCTGCTGTTCTCGGCCTGGTGGCGACGGGTCAGCCGCCGCAAGGATGTCGATCTGGTCAGCGGCCGGGAGATTGAAATCCGCGCTGAGGGGCCGTCGGCTCCGTTTGAGATCGATGGCGATGATGCCGGGGACACGCCGGTACGGATCAGCATCCAGCCTCGCGGGCTTGCGCTTTTGGCGCCGGCCAGTTCGTAAGCGAAACCGCCGATCGAGCGTTGGCGGATGATCCGGCCCAAAGCCCGGCCGCGGACCAGCAGGGCAAGCCGCGATCGCGCCGGGTCACTTCGCCCCGCCAGCGTCGTCACGATCAGATCAACGATTCCAGAGCATCGACAAATCGCTGCCTGAGCAGTTCCAGCGTCTGGACATCTTCTTCTTCGAGGTCCAGGAAAACCGGGTCGATACCGCTGAATACCGGCAGATACTGGCCGGCCGGCACCCCAACCTCCTGCCCAACCTCGACCCGCCGGGGCAGAATCTTCCAATCCCGGTCCACGCGATTCATGAACACAGGGAGAAAGGCGGGCTGCTGGTTCTGGGCATCGACGATGCGAACGACCACCACCGCGAATTCCCGCTCGGTGAACGCCTCGGCCACCTCGATCCGTCGAATGCGGTTGGCCTCGTTGAGGTACCGCGTGAGCAGGGCATCGATCAGCGTGTCTACGTTCTCCCGGTAGTCGAGGCTGACGGTGATGAACCTGTCCCTGAGGCGTTCGGTCACCTCCTGGCGATTGGCCACGGTAAGTGTCTGAAGATCGGCGATGAAAACCCGCACAGCGCCGCGCGGCGAAAGCACGGGGCCGGCCTGTTCCGGGTCAGGGGACGAGCGGGGCTGGGGCGGCATTTCAGTGCAACCGGCGGCCGACAGCGCGATCGCGACGACCAGCGGCGACCAGAGCAGCCACAGCGCCCGAACGGGAGGCAAGCGAAGAAAACACGGATACATGGGGTCGACGGCTCCTGGCGAAAAGTAACCTTCCAAGGACCAACGCCGATCAGACCTCTTGAATTTCCTTGGTCTTCAAATCGATGGCCTTATCGATCTGCCCCTCGTACTTCTTGAGCAGTTCCTGGACCTCATCGTGCGTCTGCTTGACCTCATCCTCACTGACGCCCGAGTTCTTGTCCTTGCCGATCTGATCAATGTGCTTGTTGGCGTCCCGGCGCGCGTTGCGCACCGCCACCTTGGCCTGCTCCCCCATCTGCTTGACCGTGGCCATGAGCTGCTTACGCCGATCACCGGTCAGCGGCGGAACGCTCAACCGGATCATTTTCCCATCATTGATCGGATTCAGCCCCAGCCCGGAAGTCTGGATGCCTTTGATGATCGCCTGCGTGCTCCCGGTATCGAACGGCTTGATGGCGATCGTGGAAGCGTCCGGCGTGTTGATCAGGGCCAACTGGCGAAGGTCCGTGCTCGAACCGTAATAATCCACCTTGATGTATTCGACCAGGGCGGTCGAGGCCCGGCCGGTCCGCACGCCTTTGAGTTCACTCTTGAGGTAATTGACGGCCTTTTCCATGGCATCTTCGGCATGCAGCAGTTGCTCATCGAGGTCCATGCATCTGATTCCTTAATCCTTACAAGTGCGGTCGCCGACCGACAAAGCGGCCCACGTCCGACGGAAAACGGCATCGGCCATCGGGTCGCTCGGCCCGGCCGGGTTCGGCTCCCGAAGACGAGCCCGGCCTCCGGTCAAGTGTCCATCAGGATAACCTTTTTCAGGTTCCAGCGTTGCGGCCCACCGCCCCCCTTCCGGCCCCGGATTTGATCGCCGCGCAAGGCGTGATGGCATTTCCAGCATCACCGGCCGGCAGTCGCCGCCGCGCGGCCGCCGGTGGCCCGATACCACCGCCAGCGTCTTCGGGAACATCTCCGCCCGCCCCTGCCCCGGCCCCCTCCGGAGAGGCGGCGTCCGCGCCTCGCCGGGCCCAACCTTGAGGTCCACATACTCGTCCAGCGTCCGCCCGATCCGATCCATCGCCGTCTCCTTAGAAGGGTTCGCCTGCGGGCACCACGCCCGTCTGCACACGTGTTCCCCTCAAGGGGGCGATTCGTAAACGCTGGGAGAAAATTTTCGGCACCTCCGCCCGTCGAGCAGGCCAGAGAAATCACGGCCAGATACTTCTTGCGTGGGTTCCCTCCCTCGCTAAACTTTTAGCAGCTCTTGAGAGCGGGCCTGGGCGTAGCGCGGAGATGTGCCCTGAAGCGATGGAACGGCCGAACCGTGATGACAGTGTCTCCGTCACGACCCGCAAGCGGAGTTGTTTTGATCGCGTTAACCTAACGTTGGGCCACTACCACGCAACATGAGCTACGACCTTGGAGTTTGGTTTCCGCACGAGCGACTGAGCGACGCAGACGCGGGGAAGCTTTACGTCGGGCTTTGCGAGGGCACGGCGGACCATCCGCGAGCGCATCCGGCAGTGGACGCCTTCTATAAGGAATTAACCGCCAAGCACCCGGAGATTGACACCGTTCCAGATGACCGGATTGACGACCACGACTATTGCCCGTGGAGTTGTGCGCTCGACCGTTCGCCGGGCCATGTCATCATGCCATGCGTCTGGTCAAAGGCGGACTATGTGAATGGGCTCATACGAGAG
The DNA here is from genome assembly GCA_020831765.1 of Phycisphaeraceae bacterium. GTDB lineage: Bacteria > Planctomycetota > Phycisphaerae > Phycisphaerales > Phycisphaeraceae > JAFIFY01. The sequence goes on from JAFIFY010000088.1 coordinate 6,890, forward strand.
TTGGCTCGCAAACACGGCTTGGCAGTCTTCGACCCGCAGGCCGGGCGCATCAGCTATCCCAAATGCGCGCCGTCGAGTTCGGCTGCACCGAAGCCGGGGAACAAACCTTGGTGGAGATTTTGGCGATGACGAGGACGTGACCTAGCCAGGCTGCTGCAGCGAGCCGCCGCCCCGCAGGTCAGTCGGACGGTTCGGGTAATTTGTCGGCGACTGGCGCAGCTAACCGGGTTTGGCGGCAACGGTCACTGAGCTTGGTCGTTACGCCACCTCTCACACTCGCCCTGCCACCAGGCGAACGGCAGGTTCGTCACTCGCGTTGCGCACGAGACGCTGGACGGCGACATACAATGGGTCGGTGATGTGATTGAACCGACGAACCGGGATCCACTGATGAACGAAACCAACGATTCCACCGGCCGGACGCTCGATCCGGAGTTCGTGGCCAAGCTGGCCTGCCCCGTCACTCGATCGCCGCTCAGGCAGGAAGGCGACTGGCTTATCGCCGCTGAAGGCGGTCGGCGTTATCCGATTCGCGACCGAATCCCGATTCTCCTGGCCGAAGAGGCGGTCATGGATGATCCGGCGGGCACAGACGAAAGCCAGGACCGCTCAACGCCCGGTTCCTGATCCGCTCGATCGACCGATGCGCGGCGACGTGACGGCTTAGGAACAGCTTTTGCCCAAAGACTCCGCCAGGCCCAGGCTCGGTCCGCTGCGACGATATCTGCACCCGGTTTCCGGACTTATTCTCCGGCGATCGGTCATGGCCCCGGATGGGTTCCCGCTGGCGAACGGAGCGTTGAGTACGGCGGCTATACTCGGGTCATGTCCACGGCCAACACCCAGCAACGGACGAAAAGAACCCTTGACCTGGCGCGGCTGCACGATCAGCCCCCACCGGCATCGATCGAGCACGAGATGTGCCTGCTGGGCGCGATGATCCTTGATTTTCGAATGGTCGGCGAAGTCATCGGCAAGGTCGGTGAGGAAGATTTCTACCAGGCACGCCATGCCGCGGTCTTTCGTACGCTCACCGATCTATACGATGCCAACGAGCCGATCGAGATGCCCGGGATCGTCGAGCGCCTGCGTGGCAAGGGGCAGCTTGAAGAGGTCGGCGGCGTGGATTATCTGCTGCAGCTTGCCTCGAACGTGCCGGCGCCCACAAGCGCTCCGTACTATGCCAAGGTTGTTCGTGAAAGCGCCATCCGCCGTAGACTGATCGAAACGGCCGCCTCCATCCTTGACCGTGCCTATCGAAGCGATGAGCCGGTCCTGGAACAGCTCAACACCGCCGAGAGCGAGATTTTCCAGCTTGCGCTCAGCCGTGCCCAGAACGAAGCGGTGGCGCTCAAGCAACTGATCGATGAAGCGTTCAAACAACTCGAGAGCAGTCAGGGTCGCGTCCTCACCGGGTTGGATACGGGCTTCGCGGATCTGAACAAGTTCACCAGCGGCTTCCACAAGGGTGAGTTGATCATCGTCGCCGCGCGTCCCTCGATGGGCAAGACCGCCTTTGCGCTGAACATCGCCGAACACATGGCGGTGGACAGGAAGATGCCCGTGGTCGTCTTCAGTCTTGAAATGAGCCGGGTTCAACTGGCCCAGCGCATGCTGTGCAGCCGCAGCGGCGTCGATGCCCAGGCCCTTCGATCCAATACACTCAGCCCGCATGATTTCGAGCGGCTGTTCCGCGCCGCTCCAGAGCTGAGCGATGCCCCGCTCTTCATCGATGACACACCCGGCCTCGACCTCCTGAGCCTCAAGAGCAAAGCCCGGCGGCTGGCCGAACGCCATCACATCCGGGCGATTTTCGTGGATTACCTTCAATTGATGAGCTGCCCCGGCAGCGCTGACAACCGCCAGCAGGAGGTCAGCGCCATCTCACGCGGCATCAAAGCGCTGGCCCGTGAATTGGATGTCCCGGTGGTCTGCCTCAGCCAGCTCAACCGCGGGCCGGAGAGCCGTGACGGCAATCGACCCCGCATGAGTGATCTGCGGGAAAGCGGCGCCATTGAACAGGATGCCGATGTGGTGCTGATGCTTCATCGCGAGGACTATTACAAGCCCAAGGGTGAGGACTTCCAGCCCAGTAATACCGCTGAGTGCATCATCGCCAAGCAGCGAAATGGTCCGACCAGCACCGTCCGGCTGGTCTTCAACGGGTCAACGGTTCGGTTTGGCGATTACGCGGCCGGCTACGAGGACCACTAGCCCGGTGCGCGGCGATCGGACGTATCTTCCGGTTCCACCTCCACCGGCGCATCGCCGATCCATGCTCGATCGACGGTGAACGCGCCCACGCGATACACCGATTCAACGACCAGGTCCGGCCTCAGGTGCGGCTCGTGCGCTCGCCAGTCATGTTCCGGCAAGCCCAGCAGCAGCCGATGGGGCCCGATGCGGACACAGAACAGCTCCTGGCCATCCACCCGCCACCGTTCGGGATCGACGATCAGGCGCTTAGCATCGGTCGTGGCCAGGATGCTTTCGATCTCGGCGACGGTCATCTCCGCATGCAGCGTTCGCGAGCCGCGGTCACGGACGGTTGTCAGCGGAAAGATCAGCCCCTGTCCCGGTTGAGGTGGATCGCCCAGCCCCTCGCCGCGCACCGGTTGCAGCCACGTCATGCCGACAACCCTTCCCGCCCCATCCAGCACCAGGACCAGCCGACTGTGATCCGGGCTGATGTGTACGGCGATGCGTTGGGGCCGGTGGGTCAGCGTGTCCACTTCACCCGCTTGCGGATGAATACGTCGAACCTGCTCGATCACCTCCATCGGTGACATGCCGGATGCGATGTGGACCGGTTCGGTCACGGGCTGGCGACCAGCGCACGCCATCAAAAGCAACGGAAGCAGCACCAGGGAAAAGCACGCCAACAGCCGCCTGAACGCGATGACGTTTGAGTGGTGGCCGATGGTCATATGGCTGTTGCTTTCGGGGTTGGGAGCCGACACATCCAAGCGCGGTTACCAGCTCGCCGCTCAGTGCCGGATGATCCGGCGATATAGCAAAACGCTCACCGCGGCCAGTCCGAGCACCCCGCTCCACAGGATGGGGATGCCGACGGCCGAGGCGTTCAGGCGCGCAGGATTGACGCTTGCGGTCTTGCCCGCCTCGGAGATCATCACCAGCATCAGCGCGGCCAGAAACGCCAGCAGATAGACCACCAGGGGCATCTGGCCGCGCAGTCGAATGGCGAGGATCGCGGTGAAGATCAGCAGCAATCCGCCACCCACAGCGCCAACGGCACGGTAGTGAAGCATCATCAGCGTTCGCTGATCCAGTATCATCAGTTCCCGATTGAGCCGGTCCAGTTCAGCGCCGATGGCGTCATACTGGGGATAAGCGGTGCCGGCATGCTCGATCAGCGCATCGAGTTCAAGCTGTTCGACATGGCGTGGAAGCGGGTGGGGCCAAACGGTTCGAGGAAGTTCGACCTGCGGTCGCTCGGTGGTCGTATCCATCTGCCAATCGCGAATGGTCACATCGCCGGCCAGGGTGACGACGATCCGGGGCTCGCCGCGGTCATCGATCACGTTGAGCAGCGCCTGCCGCGCCCGCCAGTATCGCTCCTGCCTCCCGGCCCTGCGGAGGTGGACCCAGATCGCCTCATCCCCTTCGGCCATCGCCCGAAGCACCGTTCCTCCGGTGTCGCGTTCGTATCGCCGGGCGTGGATGTGATATTCCACATCCGAATCGAAGCTCTGGCGCAGTGATAGAAACCGGCCTTCATCGATCCGGCGTTCGATCTCCTGCAAAGTATGAACCTGTCGGATGCGGGCGATCAGGCTCCGTTGCGCAGCGCGGACCGCCCCGAACCGCTCGGGCGACCGGCGATATCCGCGAAGTTGCGTATAGGTCAGAAATTCCGCGCGCTCGCGCCACGGCCTGTCCAGGCTCGCCCAGAGGGTGGACTCGCGGGTGAACCCGCTCATGCCGGTATCGACCTGAAAAACCGCCGCGTCCCGCCAGAGGATCGATACCCAGGACCGATCATCGACATCATAAAAGAGCAGGTCCGCCGACGCGGCGGTGAAGTCCGAACGCAGCCTGCCCGATCGCGGATCGACCTCTCCGATCGCCACACCGTCCAACGAAAGCCATTGAATCGGCTCATGATCCTCCTCGCGCTGGGGCCACTGACCGCGTGGAATCTCCCTGGCCTGATCGGCGTAGATGATCAGGTTGCCCAGGCGCAGCGGCTCGCGCGTGGCGACGCGGCGAAGCAGAATCTTGGCCATGTCCCGCTGCACCAGCTCGGCGGCGGCGCGAAAGTATCGAGGCACCAGTGAATTGCTCAGGAACAGGAGCGTCGAGCTGAGCACGACGCCCAGGATGATGACCGGCAGCAGGATTCTAAGGTAGTCCACACCCGCGGCCGAAAGCGCCATGATCTCCGAATCGCTGCTCATCCGCACGAACACCATCGTGGCCGCGAACGCCGCGCAGAACGGCAGCGTGAACCCCACCAGGGTCGGCGCTGAATAAATCACGAATCGGAGCAGGTCGGTGGGCGAAAGCATGCCGCTGGCCATCGGCTCGATGGCCAGCGCCAGGGCCACGAGAAGCGAAAGGATCGCCGTGCCCAGAACGGTCAGGCGAAGACAGTCGAACATGACTTGTCGATAAACGATCCAGGGCATCGATGCCATTCTACCCATCCCGGGCGTCAAGGACGGTCAGCGGGCGCGGCATGGGACATGATTCGGCGGGCGTGCCCGAAAGAATCGCCATGTCGCCGGGTTCACCGGCCCGGGCGTCCACGCGCCCTTCCCAGCGCGGCCAGTGGGAAGTAATGCCGATAAAGGTTGTAATTGATCATGAACGCCCGCTCGAGGTCCAGACCCTGTCCCAGCGTTCCAGCATCGCGCGGCAGGTCGATTCGCTGGCCCACGCCATAGCCGGGGAAGCCGGTGCCCGTGTATTCCGGCTCATCCCAGGTGCCATCCTCGCGCTGATGCGCCTCCAGAAACGCCAGGCCGCGCTCGATCGAATCGCGGTCATCGGGATGATCGGCGGCGAGGATGGCCATCAGCGCCCATCCGGTCTGCGATGCCGTGCTCGGCCCCACGCCGCGCAGCTTGTCATCCATGTAAGAAGCGCACGATTCGCCCCAGCCCCCGTCATCATTCTGGTGGGCAATGACCCAACCCACCGCCTTGCGGATCCACGGCTCATTCATATCAAACCCCGCGGCGCGCAGGGCCGGAAGCACCGAAGCCGTGCCATAGATGTGGTTGACACCCCAGCGGCCGAACCAGCTTCCCTCCGTCTCCTGCTCCGACCGGATATAGCTCAAAGCCCGCTTGAACACCGGATGGTCCGTGCTCCATCCCTGCAAGGCCAGCGCCTCGACCACATGCGCGGTGACATCGACACTGGGCGGATCGATCAACTCGCCGAAATCGGCAAAGGGAATGCGCGTCAGCCACGGGTGGGTGTTGTCACGATCGAACGCGGCCCAGCCACCGTTGCGGCACTGCATCGCCAGCACCCAATCGGTGCCTCGCTTGATGGCCGTATCGATCCGTTCACGACCCGGATATTGATCCCGAATCCGCGCCAGCACGCCCAGGATGACGGCGGTGTCATCGACATCGGGGTAGTAGCGATTCGCCCGCTGAAACGCCCAACCACCACCGGCCACGCCACGCACCGTGATGCTCCAATCGCCATCGAGCAGCACCTGCTGATCCAGCATCCAGTCCACGGCTCGCGCCATGGAAGGATCATCTTCCAGCGTGCGGCCGCAATCCAGCATCGCCTGAAGCGCCAGCACCGTATCCCAGATCGGCGATTCGGATGCCTGCAGGAATGTGCCGCCATGGCGCTGGTAGGACCAATGGGCATCGAAGGCTCGAAGCCCGCCCTGCAACACCGGATGCGATGTCGGATAACCTTCCTGGTTGAGGGCCATAAGCGCGTAGATCCACGGCGGCTGAATGCCGCTCCAGGCGCCATCGGCATCCTGATGGCGGACCACCCATTCCAGGCAGAGCCGGATGGCCGCTTCACGCCCCGGCTTGATCGGCATCATGCGGTAAAGGCGAAGCATCCGATCGGCCAGGTAGAAAGGGCCTTCCCAGGAGAACCAGGAATGTCTGCGCTTGAGATTGAAGTCCGGATGGTCGCGGCCATCGGGGAACAGTTCATCGAGGCGCTTCTCCGGCGGCAAAGGCTTGCGGGTTCGCCGCGCACAGAGAATGGCCAGCGGAATCATCGTGCCCCGGGCCCACGAGGCGAACTGGTAGATATTGAACGGCGCCCAGCGGGGCAGCAGGATCATCTCCGGCGGCAGGGCCGGCGTCTTTTCCCATGACCATTCGCCGACGAGGCAAAGCCAGTATTTCGTGAAGTTCCGGATGTGGGCCAATCCGCCGTGATCGAGAATCCATCGCCGCGCCCGGGTCAGCGGGTCGCTGTCGGGCGACAACCCGGCGATGCGCAGCGCGGCATAGCACTCGACCGTGGTGTTGATATCACCGCCATGGGAGCCGTGGTACACCTGCCAGGCCCCATCCTGGCGCTGCCGGCTCAGGATGGCCCGCACCACGCCTTCATACTTCGGATCATCCTCGACCCCCAGCACATGCATGGCCATGATCCACTCGGCCTCCATGCAGCAGTTGCTTTCGAGCATCCCCACCCAGAAGCCATCCTCGTTCTGATGGCGATGCAGCCATCCCACCGCGCGATCGATGGTTCGGTCCAGCGGTGTGGACGATCGATGTTCCGCCGGTGTCGCGCCGGCTCGAATCGGGGCTGCGGCATGCTGGGTGGTGATTGAACTCATCGGGGTTCCGTGGCCTTGGGACCGGAGGCTTGGTGGGATGGTATCGATCTCAGGCGAGGCGGGGTTGGCTTGCCGGGGGCCGGCGTCATTCCGGGGGCTGGGGCGTTCCGGGGGCTGGGGGCCGCGTGCCACGATTCGGGGATCGGCGCGTGTATATTCGGCGCTGGCCTAATGTTAGCCGCCACCCACCTCCGGAAACCGCACAACAGCGAACCCGGAACCTTCGCTTCAGTCCAGCGTAAAGTCCCCATCCCGGCGTTGGATGTCAAGTTCCGGAGAAGTCAGCCCGGGCGGATCGGATCATCGCCGCTTACCGGTTGCCTTCTGCTTCGTTGACGACCTGACCGGCGATATCGAACAGGCGGCGGGCATGATCCTGCCAGGGGAGCGCGGGGTAGCCTTGTGCCACCATGCTGTGTGCCTGGAGCATGTTCGCATGCTCATGGATGACATCGTGGGCCGCTTCCTGAAGCGATTCGCTTAGCAGGGTTCGTTGTTCTGAATTATCCAGCACCTGCTCGATGGCGATGCGGGCCTGGGTTTCCTGGACACCCTCGCGGAACTGCTGGAAGCTGGTGGTCGGCTCGGGGCCCTCCGGGCCGGGGGCCAGGAAGAACTCGGAATTGCGCATCAGGTTGACATGGCCTCGCATATCCAGCGTTCGCCGGAATGCCGGGCTGTCGCTGGTATCACGCGGGATCGGCCAGTAGTCGAGCATGAATCGGCTGACGCCCTGGAACGACCGGTTGCGTGAGCCGTCCGCCGCGCTCGCGCCGGCCAGGGTTCGATAGCTGCCGGGCATTCGCCGATTGCCTGAGTAACTGTGGAAGTGGAAACGGGCCACCGTGACCTGGGGGAAGTGATGGTTCCATCCACCGATCAACTGACCGCGACGGCGCTGTGTATCGCCGCCCCACGGCTGCTCGTGAAATCCGCCCACGAGGCCGTCAATAACCAGCCGCCCATCCCGCGCGCTGTAGCCTCGCGAATGCGAGTAGACATTCCACTTCACGTCAGGTGCGATGCGACTGAAAAAGTCCACCACCTCGCGCGATGGCTTTCCATCATGCGCCACGCCGATCAGCGCCGCATCCCGGCTCCAGCCCAGTTCATCCATGATCTTCAGGATGCCATCGATCGCCGGCTTCCAGAACTCCTCACCGCCCCGGGTTCCAAACCAGGGCGCCTCCTGGCGTGAAACCGTTCCGGTATCCGGATCAACGATCGTGACCGTCGCGGTGCCTTCGTTGCCGCGCCGCCCACCCTGGATTACATCCCAGAGCAGCATGCTCAGGAAGCGCGGCTGGCCGCATATCTCGTCGTAGAGCTTCAGGTATCGACGCGCGTGGCTCAGGTCCACTTCATATCCATCACCCCGCTTGACCCATCGCACCAGCGTTTCGGGAGCACCGAAATGCGTATCCAGCGCCATGGGAATCCAGAGCACATTGTTGCCGACCGAAGCCATGTGGCCAAAGACTTCTTCGAGCAGTTTGAAGTGTTCATCGGACCAGATCGGAACGCCATACCGCGCCGCGGTGTTTTCGAAATTGTGCATCAGCCCGACGATGCCCTCGAATCGCCCGGTTTCCGGCATCACGAAGCGGCCCACTTCCAGGATGATGGGCAGAACCTGCCGCGCACCGCCGGCCTCGACCGTTACCTGCCCGGTGTATTCGCCCGGCGTCGCATCCGGCGGGATGGCCACCTCAAGCCAAGCGCTGTGAAGCTCAGACGATGGGGTTGGCGTGCGGGAGAGCACATGATGGAAGGCGCTTTCAAAGCCATCCTGACCGCCGAAACGATCGCGATGCTCGGTCGAACCATAGAGAATCGTGAACCGGTCGCTGTTGATGGTGGCGCGGTCCGGCCCGGTGAGCGAACCGATCGCGATGCGCGGCGATTCGATCGGTGTGTTGCTTCGGACCACGATCGGCGCGGTGGCGATCCCGTTGCGCGGTCCAACCAGTCGCACCGTACCGGGGCTGAGCTTGGCCAGCGCATCGGCGGTCGCGGAATCGACCTCCTGCAGCGGATTGGCCGCCCGGATCGCGACATGGGACGTGTTGGCCGCGGCACCTGTGGCGCCGGTGCCGGTCAGCGTCAGCTCGATCAGGGCACACTTGGCCCAGAAGTCGCGGACACGTTCCCAACCCTGCGCCTCGAAGAACCGATGCTGATCCGGCTGGGGCGCGGCGTTAAGCATGATCGCCAGAACATTCTCACCCCGGACCAGAGCCTCGCGAGGCAGCGCGATGTCTTCAAGACGCCGGAGCCTGTAAGTCTCCATATGCTCAAGCAACGGGCCATCGACATCATCAGCGACTCGCCAGGTCGGGTTGCCCTCATGGGTGTAATACGCTTCCTTCGGATACTCCTCGGCGGGCGTGTCGAAGGTGATCTCGCCCTCGGGCATGTGGCCGCGCGCAATCGGTTGGCCATTGAGATAGACCACAGCGCCGCCGAGATACCGCATGTTCAGGCGCAGTTGAGCACTGGCCGGGTCAGAGACATCGAAACGAGCGCGAAGCAGAATGGAACCTGCGCCCTGATGACGATTGCCATAGCCCCAACGATTGATGCCCGATGGAAAGCGGCCGGTGGCCAGCGGCCAGGCGCGGTCATCGAACGCAGGCGCATACCATTGTCGATCCGGATATCCCGCCGGCGGCGCGGGCCAGTCGGCAAGCTCCTGACCAATATTCTTGCGAGCCTGACCTCGGGCGATATAGGCGTAGCTGAAGGCGCTTTGCTCAGTAAGAACAGCCTGCTGCCCGGCCAGACCGGGTGAGGGCCATAGCAACATGCCCAGAAGGAACACGGCCAGACAAAACGAAGCGCGGCGAAGGTGATTCATCGATCGTCCTCAGGGGGCAAGTTGATGCGTCGGCGTGCTCAGGCAACGCCTTGATCCGCATGACATTGCCACTTACGGGCAGAAAAGCGGCATGCGGGGCGGGCGTTTCCGGCAAGCACGGCGGTTTGGGGCTCCTGGGCTGGATGAAGAGTGTGTGAATTCCCAGCGGCCGGTCCGGGGGCCGTCCAGGCGACTCGGAACGTGCGTAAGATACTTGATAACATTGGCTTAGGCCACTTACTCACACTCAGCGCCTCAGGCGGCCCCGATAGGGTCTTTTGCCCAATAGAACTTTTTTGGGGTAAAAATGGGGAAGAGGGGTTGTATGTGGGGAAGAAAGGGGTTATTATGTCCGCTCGATGGTAAGGAGTCTGATGGTTGATCTTCACCGGCCATTATCCGCACACGCTCGACGCCAAGAATCGCCTGGCGATTCCAGCCGAGCTTCGGCAGCGTCTCAAAGAGCGGTGCGGGCTGACCGACGAGGATGCCATCTGGGTCTACGCGACACCGGGCGAGGATGGGTGCATCGAGATTCTTTCGGTGCCGGACTACGAAGCGACGGCCAGGAACCTCGAAGATGCCCAGGCCGACATCGACTCGCCGGAACTGATTCGCACGATCAAGGCATGGTTCCGCAATTCGTTCAAGCTGGAACTGGACAAGCAGGGCCGGATGCGGATTCCCGAGCCCCTGCTGGCGCGCCGGCCGATCGGGCAGAACGTCGTGGTCGTGGGCAACAGCGACCGCATGGAGATTTACTCGGCCGAGGCCTTCCAGCGCATGGATGAGCAGGACCGCCAGGCCGAATCGACGGCACAGACCAATGCCTTGTTCAACAAGGCAAGACGACATCGAGGCCGAGGATCGGCCTGACGGATCGCAAGGGCAAGTCGGCAACAGGCAAGTCGCCCATGGACGGGCGGACGGAAACTGGGCCTGAAGCCGTGGACGGTCAGTGGGCTCGGGGATGGACCCCCGGACCCCCGACCCCGGACAGCGGAAACCCGGCAAGGAAGCCGGGATGGGTTGCTGAACAGTGGTGACAGGCTCCGCCAATGGCGGCATCGTTGGATGGATGCCGCGGCGGAGCCGGAAACGCGGACAAGACCGCAAGGTTCATGGATGAACCGGAGGTCGGGCATGGGCTGCATTGGGCGGGTTTGCCTCAGGCCACGGACGGCCGGGGGCACGACGCCAGCGCAACCCGAAAAGAAAAGGACCATTCGCGGAGCCCGTTGCCTCTGCTCAGGGATCGAGCATCCGAGCTGCGGTAACGGGTAGCTTCCAGGAGGCCCATGGACGGGCCACAGCAGCGGGTTCCGCGAATGGTCCAGAGTATTCTTCGGTTCAAGGATGAACCGTTGACCCATTGGAGGCTCACCTGCTCATGGACGATCAGGTGGCCACCGCTTTTCGCTCGTGAGTATATCACAAGCCCGACGGTCGCCAAGCGCCGTCCCACCGATCACCGTTCCATGTATTCCGCCGCCTGGTCAAGGGGATCGATATCGCCATGGGCGTTCAGGCCGCGCGACGGTCGTTCGGCGGTTGACCGACTTCATCACGGCCGACCATGATCTGAAGGGCACGAGCCAGGCCGCGAATCGTCAGCGGATTCTGACCCAGCGCGAAGAGATCACGCACGCGAACCAGCCGGAAGATGCGCCCATCGGCGGCCTCGAACCGGTGAACCGGCAGCGCGCCGGTCCGCACGGCGTGTTCGATCTCCTCCACCGAGCGGCCGAGGATACGCGGCGCGGTATCCAGCGGCACGGACTCGCCGAGCCTGGCGTACCACTGCTTGAACGTCACCTGTTGCTTGGGCATACGAGCTTCTCCCTGATCTGATCTCCGTTAATGCTTTTCGGCATGATGGTTGAGCGGCTTTTGCTCTCAAGGGAGCCCGGACGTGCCGCCGCAGCGCGGCCAGGCCCGCCGGAACCCTCTCATGACAACCGATTCGGGATTCAACCAAAAAGGTGGCCGAAAACGAGAGTTTGAGGTAGAGTTATCTTTCGACCGGGTGACCCAACGACTGTTCGACCGGAGAAACCGCCTGATGACCACCAAGTACCTCCTCCAAGAGGAAGACATGCCGCGCCAGTGGTACAACCTCGCGGCCGATCTGCCCACGCCCATGCTTCCACCGCTCGGGCCCGGCGGCCAGCCCGTCGAGCCACACCACCTTCAGGCCATCTTTCCGGAAAACCTCATCGAACAGGAGATGAGCACCCAGCGCTGGATCGATATCCCCGACCCGATCCGCGAGATTCTCTTTCGCTGGCGGCCAACCCCCCTTCGCCGCGCTGTCCATCTGGAGCGCTATCTCCAGACACCGGCGAAAATCTTCTACAAGGATGAGAGCGTCAGCCCCGCCGGCAGCCACAAGCCCAACACCGCCGTCGCGCAGGCCTGGTACAACCGGGAGGCGGGCATCCGCAAACTGACCACCGAAACCGGCGCCGGGCAGTGGGGTTCGGCCCTGGGCTTTGCCTGCGCCATTCTCGACATGGAATGCAAGGTGTACATGGTTCGGATCAGCTTTGATCAGAAGCCGTTCCGAAGACTGATGATGGAAACCTGGGGCGCTACATGCATCGCAAGCCCCAGCCGGGAGACCAAGGCGGGGCGCGATGTGCTGGAACGATCACCGGATACCCCCGGCTCGCTGGGCATCGCCATCAGCGAGGCGATCGAAGCGGCCATCTCCGATCCCGAAGGCAAGACCCGCTATTCGCTGGGCAGTGTGCTCAACCACGTCATGCTGCACCAGACCATCATCGGCCTGGAAGCGCGGAAGCAACTGGCCATGGCGGGCGTGAAGCACCCGGATGTGGTCATCGGCTGTGCCGGCGGCGGAAGCAACTTCGCGGGCCTGGCGTTCCCGTTCACCTGCGACAAGATTCACGGCGCATCGATCCGGATCATCCCCGTCGAGCCGAGCAGTTGCCCGACATTGACCCGGGCGCCCTTCGCCTACGATCACGGCGACACCGCGGGCATGACGCCGCTGATGCCCATGCACTCGCTCGGCCATGCCTTCGTGCCGCCACCGATCCACGCCGGCGGCCTGCGCTACCACGGCATGGCGCCGCTGGTCAGCAAGGCGGTCGTTGAAGGGCTGATGGAGCCGCTTTCGATTCACCAGAGCGAGTGCTACCAGGCCGCGCTGACCTGGGCCAGAACCGAAGGTTTCATCTGCGCCCCGGAAACCAGCCACGCCATCGCCGCCACCATCCGACAAGCCAGACTCGCCCGCGAAGAAGGACGCGAACGCAACATTCTCTTCTGCTACTCAGGCCACGGACTCATGGACCTGGCCGGATACGAAAAATTCATGCGCGGCCAACTGGTCGATCACCCCCTGCCCGAAGAAGACCTGCTCAAATCCATCGAAGCCTTCGCCAGCTTCCCCAAACCCCAACCGGCGTGAATCGCAGTGTCAGGCTGGATCACGGCATCAGCATCGATGGGCGCTTCTCCTATTGGTTGGCGGTTGCCCGAGTGGCAGGCGCTATTTGATCACTGCTTCGGAAAAAGGGACTGGGACGGCATCGGAATGGCTGCCCTGACCTCATCCCAAGGCAGACGGTACGGCCGCTCATTGTGACATTAATCCATGGAGCGAGGCAGTTACCCATCACGCATCGAGCAGCAACTGCAGTTCACTGGCAAGCGGCAAAAGTACTGTCTGATCTGTGCGGAATGCAAACCTAAGCCGCTGATCAAATTCCTGGTGCTCAAATATCTCGCCGGAAATGAAAACGTGGCCCATCTCGTTAACCTCAAACGCAAGATAATCGACCTCCCATTGCCCCTTAATGATGCACTTTCCCGAGAGCGTCGCCGCCATTGTTCGCAATGCAGGTACGACCTCCGCCAAGACCACATCGTCGAAGTAAAACGGCCGCTGGCATGAGAATCCACCTGAACGCACAGAGAGGTCGCACCTAAAGCAGCCATCGCCATATTTTTCCACCTGCGAAAGACGCACTTGCTTGGTGGCATCGTTCGTCTGCAGTTCTATCATGTCGACGACAATCTGCGACATCTAAGGCCATCCTACCGCAGTCTTGGTCTGCAAAGCCAGCCGCCTCGACCTGCCGTGGAAATTTTATTCTCAGGCTGAGTGAAAGTCCGGCAACCAGGCATTGAGGCCGTTGGCCGGTTCGATGGTTGCACGTGATTCGCAGGCAAGGACGCGCTTCACTTTGCGCATTCTGGCCGATTTATTCAGTGGCGCGGCGACTGATCCGACCCGTACACTCAAGGCGCTTCGCCTTCCTGGGGCAGGTTGCCGAGCTGGTCGAAGTAGCGGCGGATGACTTCCCGGGAGCGGACGGGGACGCGGTTTTCGTTGATGGCTCGGCGCATCTGTTCGGCGGCTTCGCCGGCCGCATCGTGGAAGGGCACTCGGCTTTCACCGGCCCGTCCTTCGCCCGGACGCCGGCCGATGACCTGTTGCGGGCCGCCGACATCGCGTTCACCGGCGCGCAGGGCTCGGACATCATCGGGTCGGCTTGCCGGTCCATCTTCGCCTCGCGCGGCCGACGCCCCATCACGCCCCGCACCACGGCCGGGCATCGGTTCGGGTGAACCGGGACTGGGCATCGGCTGACGATCGGCGATGGGCGGTTGTTGAGGATCCTCGCCGCGCAGTCGCCGCGCGGTGTCACGCAATCGATCGCGCGTCTGGCGAAGCCGGTCATGCTCACGTTGCTGCTCGCTGAATCGCTCGAACTGGCGGCGGACATCCTCGCCCGTGGGCCTTGGGCGTTCGCTCTCTTCCGTGCCGCCGATCCCTTCGCCATTGGCATCACCCGGCCCGCGCTGGCCTTGCTGTTCGCCAGGCCGCTGCGCTGGTTCACCGCCGGGCTGATCGCCGGGCATGGTGCCGGGTTGGCCATCTTCACCACCCGGCTCGCCAGTCCGCCGGGGGCGGGGGCGGGTCTCATCGCCCGGCTGCGGGAAGCCTTGCTGTTCGCCATTCTGGCCCGATGGATCGGGTTGACCGGTGGCTGTGGGATCCTCGCCCGCTCCCGGTTGAGCGCTGGGTTGACCGTTGGTTTCCGCTCCCGGCTGCTCGCCGGGTTCATCGCCTGATCCCGGTGATGGCTGAGGTTGTGTGCCGTTCCGCTCCTGGGTTGGACCAGGCTGCGGCTCACCGCCCTGATCCGTACCGGGTTGCGTGCCCGGCTCCGTACCCGGTTCCGCGCCGGGTTCAGCGCCGGGTTCCGTACCCGGCTCCCTGCCGGGTTGCTGCCGGGTCGTATCGGGCCCCTCGTGAGGCTGGCCCTGTTCGCCGGGTTGCTCACCGTCGGGTTGCTCGCCGGCGTCGCCGGGTTGCTCGCCGCTTGGCTGGGGCTGGGCTCCGTTTTCGGTTGGCTCGCCGGAAGGATCGTGCCGGGTTTCGCCGCGCTCCTGGCCGGGCTGATCCGCGGATGGTTGCGATTCGGTCGCCGAGGGCTCGCCTTGATCGGGCTGGCCATCCGGCGAGGTTTCCGAAGGCTGCTGAGGCGCGCCCGTATCCTGCTCGCTGCCGGGCTCGGTTGCATCGGGTGACCCGGCCTGATCGCCGGTCTCAGGCTGGCGTGGCGTATCCCCGGTTTCGCGGTCCGGCGTCTCCTCTGAAGGCTGCTGCGCTTCGGGTGCTTCGGGTGATTCCGAGGGTTCTGAAGCGTCAGGAGCCTGGGCGGTGTCCGGAGTCTCCGGCGTTTGCGCGGGTTCGGGGGCTTCCGGGGTTTCCGGGGGTTCGGTGGTGTCTGGCTGCTCCCAGAGTGATGGGTCTTCAAAGAGGTCATGTCGCGAGGGGCGAGGCGGATCGGACTCGGATGGCCGCACGGCATCGCGCATCGAGCGTGCCAGATCGCGCAGTGAGCGTCCGGCCCGTTCGCGTTCGCGGGCCGCCTGAAGATCGCGTTTGGCTTCTTCGATCATCTCCCGGGCCGACTCGGGATCGTGCCCGGCTTCTTCGAGTGCCTCCTCCAGGCGGCGGGTCAAGTCCTCCATGGCCGGGGATGGATCGTCTTCCCGGCCGGCCTGCTCGCGAAGGCGCGATTCCAGTTCCCGATGGCGACGAAGCGCATCGCTTTCCAGATCGCTTCCGGTACGGTCCATCTGTTCCGACAGCCACTCGACATCGTGCCAGAACCGCAGCCGATCCTCCTCGGACATGTCCGGATCGCTGAGCGCTTCTTCCAATCGGCGGCCGGCTTCATCAAAGTCGCCTCGCCTAAGGGCATCGGCGATATCATCGCCCGGCCCCGGCTCGCCGTCATCCAGCTCGAGCTGGCTCAGGCGATTGCGCACCTCGCGCATCAGTGATTCACGCCGCTGGAGCGAACGTTCCAACTCGCGTTCGGCCTGTTCGATCTTTCGCGCCGCCTCGGCCGGATCGCGCCGTTGGGCCAGTGCCTGGCGGGCTTCTTCGACATGTCGGCGTACGCGCTCGACTTCCTCCTCGGTTTCCGCGGCTTCGGGCGAGAGATCGCCCTGCAAAGCGCCATCATCCAGAAGACGAACGACCTGCGAGACGGCCTCATCCGCCTGTTCGATCCGCTGCTCCAATTCCCGCTCGGCCAGCATGGCGCGGCGATGGCCCAGAAGGTCCATGTCCGGCATGAAGAGCCAGGAAGCGGAAAAGACCAGCACGCCGCCCAGGCCGTAAAGCCACGGACGGGTCCAGTGCAGCGGCAGCGCCCGACTAAGCTCGAGCCGCGATGCCATGGCCGAAGCCTGATCGATCACCACCGGCGCGAATGGATGCCGCCGGTCCTCGGCCTCCAGACCCAGGGCCGTCGAGATCGAATCCTTCAACCCCAGGCGCTGATCGAGCATCACCGCCAGATGCGCCCCGGCCCGATGTCGGCCGATCAACACCAGCCCCACAAACGCCAGAAGAAACACGCCGGCAAAGCCCATCGGCAGCCAGCCTTCCAGAGGCAGCCCGGCCAGCCTGAACCCGGTAACGGTCAATGCGCCCAGCAAGGCCACCCCAAGGAGCAACCAACCTCCCCGGCTCAATCCAAACGAAAGCCCGGACCGCCAGGCCGCATGGCTCAGGCGACGGTGGAGATTGCCGAGTCTGGTTGGGGTTCGTTTGGTCATAACCTTCAATTCTAGACGTTCCATGCCCCTTATGGTTCACCCAAACCCCACAAAACGGGCGGAAAAACAGCCAGATCGCGTACTTTTGCGACCCACGGCCCTGATGCTCATCCGCGAGCACCTCGCAGAGCCCCGCGGATCGACTTGCTACGCTTCCGTGGCACACCGAGCTTATAAGGAGCCGTCATGACCCGCTTGCCCGCCCAAGGCCCCTTTCCACTTTATCTGGCCAACCGCCCGGAAACGCCCAACGCCGATCTTCAGGTCACGGACAAGTACCGCAACACACCGGCAGCGCGGGTCGCGTTGGCGGACGCGGCCATGATCGATCGAGCGATCGCGGCGGCGACCTCGGCAGCGCCCGAGATGGCCGCGCTGGCCCCCTACCAGCGCCAGGCCGTGCTGCGACATTGCATTGAGCGCTTCGACCAGCGCGCCAAGGAGCTGGCCACAGTCGTCTGTATCGAAGCGGGCAAACCGATCCGCGACAGCCACGCCGAGGTTACACGGCTGATCGATACCTTCCAGATCGCCGCGGATGAAGCCGTGCGGCCGCGCGGCCAGATGCTCAATCTCGAGATCGGCCCGAGGACCAAAGGCTATCGGGGCTGGGTGCGTCGATTCCCGATCGGGCCGTGCTCGTTCATCTCACCGTTCAATTTTCCGCTGAACCTGGTCGCCCACAAGATCGCCCCGGCCATCGCCGCCGGTTGCCCGTTCGTGCTCAAGCCCGCCAGCCTCACGCCCATCAGCGCCCTGATCATCGGCGAAATCCTGGCCGAGACCGATCTGCCCGAAGGCGCTTTCTCGATCCTGCCGGCTCGCGTTGAGCAGGTCGAGGCGTTCGCCACCGACCCGAGGCTCAAGCTGCTGAGCTTCACCGGCTCGCCGGATGCGGGATGGAAGCTCCGGGCCAAGGCGGGGAAGAAGAAGGTCATCCTCGAGCTGGGCGGCAATGCGGCATGCATTGTGGATGCGGGATCGGATGTGGACGATGCGGCCAGGCGCCTGATCATCGGTGCCTTTTATCAATCGGGCCAGTCGTGCATCAGTGTGCAGCGCATCTACATTCATGATTCGCTTGTGGATGAACTCAAGCGAACACTGATTGAAGGAATCGGAAAGCTCAAGAGCGGTGATCCGCTGGATGAGGAGGTGTCCATCGGCCCGATGATTTCCGAGTCGGCGGCTTCACGGCTGGAGGAATGGATCCAAAGCGCGATCGCCGCGGGGGCGAAGCTGCTTTGCGGCGGTGGGCGCGATGGGGCGATGCACGAGCCGACGCTGCTGGAAGATGTGCCCGAGGATCAGCCGCTCTCCTGCCAGGAAGCGTTCGGGCCGGTGGCGGTGATTGAACGGTTCAGCGACTTTGAAGAAGCCCTGGATCGGGTGAACCGCAGCCGTTACGGCATCCATGCCGGGGTCTTCACGCCATCGATCGACCATGCGTTTCGCGCGTGGGACCGATTGGAGGTCGGCGGCGTGCTGATCAACGAGGTGCCCTCCTTCCGCGTGGACAACATGCCTTACGGCGGCGTCAAGGAAAGCGGCATCGGCCGCGAAGGCGTGGCCTGCGCGATCGAATCCATGACCGAAGCGCGGACGATGGTGATCCGCTCGGCGACTCGATGAAGGCGCTGGTATGCGATTGCCGGGCCGGTTAAGCAACATCGCCGTCCGATCCTGACGATCCGACGGCGAGTGCCTTCGTCTGAATGATTGTCTGTCCCACGGGTCACAGTGTGACGATCTGGACCATTTATCCAGTTTGCGAAGTTCGTTAAGCCGAGGCCGTCACCGCGTGCTCGATGGTCTCGATCACCTGCCGGATGTGGAACGGCTTCTTGAGAAAACCATCAAAGCCCCGCTGCAGGTAGGCCTGGCATTGTGTCTCGGAAAGTTTGCCCGTCATGGCGATCATGCGGGTGGATTGCAGGTCCGGGTTGGAGGTGACCATCTTCAGAAGATCCTCGCCCTTGACCTCGGGCAGGTGCATGTCCACAAGAATGACGTGCGGCCGGAACTTCTCGCATTCGATGCCCGCCGAGAAACCGGTATGCGCCATGCGAACCTCGTAGTTGGCCTGTTCGCTGAGCACCTTGTTGATGACATCGAGGATTTCCGATTGCTCATCCACGATCAGGACGCGGGTCCGGCCGCTTTGCAGTCCATCCAGCGGAATGTTGTGCTCGCGCATGAACTTGATCAGTGAGGGCAGTGGAATGCGTCGATCCTTGGACCCCGGAATCCGGTACCCCCTGAGCTGGCCGGAATCAAACCACTTGCTCACGGTGCGCGGAGCCACGTTGCAGATTCGAGCCACTTCACCGGTTGTAAGAATGTCTTTTTGCCTTGGCATTTCAATCTTTCTCCTCGAAACTCCCTGTCAAGCATCCTCTCGCGGGAGCCTGACCGGTTTTTCATCGTCCGACCGGGCAGACGGGTTAAACGTCAGAACGCGAAATGATGACGGTTTCGATGGCGCGGCGTTGTCCGTATGATCCGGCGCGATCAAAGCGGTCCCCGGACGCCCGGAAACGGACACTCTTTGAGCGCGATGGCCGGAAATGATCGAGTCGTCCGATAAGCGATGGCTCAGATTTCGTAGGCCCAGCCCACGCCATCGAGTTCAGCCGGATCGACGTTGAACGACTGCGCCGCCAGTACGCGGGCGCGGGCGATGGCCAGCTTGGCACTGTTGAAGATGCCCTCGGTCGCGGGAAAGATGTTCTCGCGGCCGATTCGATCGGCCAGGCCGTAACGATCGATCAACCGCATCGCCTCGGGACGAACGCCACACATCAACAGCGCTCCATCACGCTCGCGCAGCAGGCCGTTCAACCGATCCAACACCCCGAGAATCGTGGCATCCATGGAATAGGTGCGCTTCAGACGAAGAATGATGATCCGGGCGCCGCCGGCCACGAGTCGGTGGAGCTGATCCTGCAAATCCTCGGCCACGCCAAAGAACAGGTCGCCTTCCATCTGCAGGAAGATGATCCGTTCACTGCCCGAGCGGTTGTGCAGTGGCCGCTCCAGGAACGGGCCGCCTTCGGTGGGCACCATCTGCATGAGCTTGAGCCGGCCGGCATGACGCAGATACAGGCCCAGATTGAGGATGACGCCGATGAAGATCGCATACTCCAGGTGGGTGATCAACGCCGAAACCAAAGTCACCGCACACACCAGGAAATCAGAGCGGCTGGATCGGGCCATATGCCTGATCGATCGGAAATCGATCAGCGAGAAACCAATCACAAAGAGCAGCGCCGCCAGGCTGGCAAGGGGCAGATATTCGCCCAGCGGGGCGACCAGGAGGACAAGCACCACCACCATGGCGCTGTTGTAGAAATTGACCAGTCGCGTTCGACCGCCGGCCATGCGATTCAGGGCCGAACGGGTGAAGCTGCCCGCGGCGGGAAAACACCCGGCGAAACTCGAAAGCACATTGGCCGAGCCCACCGCCAGGAACTCGCGGTTGGAATCGATCCGCTCACCGGTACGGACGGCGATTCCCTTGGAGATGCTCACGGTCTCGAGCATGCCCAGAAGCGCGATCGCCAATGCTCCGCCCAGAATGGCCTGCCATTGTCCCCAGGTTAACACCGGAAAGCTCAGCGGCGGCAATTCCTTGGGCAACGCACCCACCACCGAAACCTGCCCGCTTGTCCAACCCAGGATCGCCACCAACAGCGAACCGGTCAGAACCGCCATCAGCGCACCGGGGATTCTTCGGCTGACCTGCCCAACGATCAGAAGCGCCGCCAGGGATGCCAACCCCAGGACAACGGTCCGCCAATCGGTCTCGCCCAATCGCGGAAGGGTCTGATGAAGAATGCCGATCGCCCCGGGCAGATCGCCACTCAGCCGCGCCGCGGGCAGACCCAGAAAGTTGGGTACCTGCTTGAGAATGATCAGCAGACCCGCCCCGGCCGTGAAGCCGATGATCACCGAGCTGCTGACGTAACGCGTGAGATTACCAAGCTTTGCGGCCGCAAAGGCGAGCTGGATCGCGCCTGAAAGCAGCGCCAGGGCCGCATAGATGGCCAGGAATTCCGAACCTTCAGCGCCCGTGAGCCGGCTGACGACCGAAGCGGTGAGCAGGCTGATGGCGTTGGTCGGACCGACGGAAAGGTAGTTGGATGTGCTGAAAAGCGCGGCGATGGTGGTTTGAATGATCGCCCCATAGAGTCCGTAGATCGGGTCAACCCCCGCGATCAGTGCGTAAGCCATGGCCTGGGGAATGGCAAGGATCGCCCCGGAAAGTCCGGCAAGCAGGTCGGCTCGCAGCTTGCTCGTTGAATACCCTCGCAGGCTCTCCGCCACGGGTTCCCAAGGCCACTTCATCGACGCACGCAAGTTCATCGTGGCTACAATCTACAACGAAGCGGCCCGCCGGTGGGGTGTGGCCGCTCACGTGCGGTTCCGCCAACGCAATTTCAGGCGAACAAGAGATGTCCATCCAGGCATGCCCAGAGAGTCAGCACCCGTGGCGCGGTGATCGTCGTGATGCGCCATGGACCGGCATGGTGGCGCGACGTATCCCCGCGCCGGGCCCGACCATGTACCGGTCGAGGCTTGCGCATTCTCAAGCGGGCGTGCATTTGCGTCGAATCAACGACTAGGGCGTCTCGGTCAGCGGCGAGGACCGGTCCGGGATGATGGGAACGGCAGGGACATGGGAAGTTCGCGAATCAAATCCGATCTTGAAATCTACCTCAAGCAGATCGATGAGCTGCCCCTGCTCTCGGCTGACGAGGAGAAGGAGCTCTGTCGGGCGATCATCCGTGACAATTGCCCCATGGCCCGTGAGCGTATGGTCCGCTCCAATCTCCGGCTGGTGGTCTCCATCGCCAAGCGATACGGCAACCGCGGCCTGCTCTTGACCGACCTGATCGAAGAAGGCAATCTCGGGCTGCTTCGCGCTGTGGAGGGTTTCGATCCCGAGCAGGGCGCCCGGTTCTCCACCTACGCATCCTGGTGGATCAAGCAATCGATCAAGCGGGCCCTGATCAACGCCGTGCAGCCGGTCCATATTCCGGCCTACATGGTGGAACTGATCGCCAAGTGGAAGAAGGCGGCCCTGGAGCTTGAAGATCAACTGGGCCGGCAGCCAACCATCCAGGAACTCGCCGAGGCGATGGACCTGCCGATCCGCAAGATGCGGATCATCCGCAAGGCCGTGCGGGCCTTCCAGAGGCCGGCTCGGTCCGACCCGGCCATGGGCGAAGAAGGCCTGACGATGGCCGAACTGCTCACCGATCACCGCCATCTGACGCCGGAAGAGAACGTCCTGAACGAAGATGAACTGGCCACCATCCGGCAACTGCTCGACACCATCGATGAACGCGAAGCCACCATCCTGCGAATGCGTTTTGGCATCGATGGTCACGAGCCGCTGACGCTCAAGGAGGTCGGAGAGCGCGTCGGGCTGACGCGCGAGCGTGTTCGGCAGATCGAGATCGAATCCCTTCGAAAGCTCAATGAACGCATGACCAGCGAATCGCCGCTGTCAGTTCCGCCGACACCGGACAAGCCCCGCCGCCGAGTACGCAAATCCACGTCCACCCAGAACGGCACACATCCAACATCTTCTGAAGTCGACGCCCAGCATGAAACCGCCAGCGGCAAGCGCACCGCCGGAAGCAGGAAGAAGGGCAGGCGTTCCACATCAACGGCCCGCGCCGGCAAGAACACCTGATCGATTCACCTGGCCATCGAAGGCCCATCGCGACACCGACGAATGACCCGGAGGCATCGTTGCCGATGATCGGCTACACCATCTCGGCCCGCGATTCGAGAATGACATCGCGCTCGATCGCGCGGGCGATGCGCCCAAGCGTCGGCACCAGCTTGCCCAGTTGGTCCGGTGTGATGGACTGTCCGCCGTCGGTCATGGCGTGGACCGGATCGGGATGGACCTCCAGCAGGATGCCATCGGCGCCCGCGGCCACGGCGGCCTTGGCCATGTCGGACACCAGCCGCGCATGACCGGTGCCGTGCGAGGGATCGGCCACGATGGGCAGGTGGCTCTTGTGATGGATTTCCGGGATGGCCGAGAGTGAGAAGGTGTTTCGCGTGTGGTCTTCGAAGGTGCGGATGCCGCGCTCACAGAGAATGACATTGGGATTGCCCGCGGCCAGGATGTACTCCGCGGCCTGAAGCAACTCATCGATGGTCATGGACATGCCGCGCTTGAGCAACACCGGCCGGGGCTGGCGGCCGCAGGCTTCCAGCAGTCGATAGTTCTGGCTGTTGCGGGTGCCGATCTGGAGACAGTCGGCGTATTCGGCGACCAAGTCAACTTCGCTGGGCGTCATGACCTCGGTGATGATGGCCAGGCCGGTGGCTTCCCGGGCCTGGGCGAGCATCTTCAGGCCGTCTTCGCCGAACCCCTGGAAGGTGTAGGGATTGGTCCGCGGCTTGAACGCCCCGCCACGCAACGCATGCGCGCCGGCCTTCTTGACCAGGTGCGCGGTCTCGATGATCTCCCGCTCGCCCTCGACCGAACACGGGCCGGCCACGATCGGCACCTCGATGCCGCCGAAGATGCACTGCGAGGAGACCACGACGGTGGACGTGGTCGGCCGAGCCTCCCGCGCGGCCATCTTATAGGGCGCCAGAATCGGCACCACCCGGTCAACATTGGAGGCCAGCTCCAGCTTGCCCTTGTCCTTCTTGCGGTCATCGCCGATCACCGCGACCACGGTCAGGTCCGTGCCCACAATGACATGGTCGCGCAGACCCATCTCGCGCACGAGTTGACAAACGGTCTGGACATCGGATTCGGTTGCTTCGGGCTTCATGACAACAATCATTTCCACGGCTCCATATCAAGGTTCATCGATCCGATCGCGGACCGGAAACAAAAAACCCCGACGCTCGCCGCATCGGGGTCAGGGGGATTCGGTTCATCCAGAGAACAATCACAACCCGTCCGATGCGGCTGATCCGCCGGTAAACCAGAAAGCAAAAAAGACGGGTTGGGCTGATTTCATGTTCGCTACCTGTGTCCTCCATTGTGCGCTCTCAAATAGGCAAAGGCAAGCGAAGATCGAAAATTTTGCGCTTCTCCGCCTCCGACGGGCCAGCCAGTCGGCCGGCCGGCCCGGTCTGGCGATCCTTGCCCCATGCATCTTCAGAACGCTACCATGCCGACAATCACCGCCCAGAGGCGAGCCGCCGTGGCGAGATTCATAACCCGATAACCAGGCATGGAGCCCAACTTGCCCCATAGTCCGTTCATCACCGAGCCACCACGGCCCATCGGGCTTGGGGCCGTGGTGTGGGGCATGACCCGCCGACCGGTTTTTCTCATCATCACCGCCCTGCTCATCGTCATCGCCGCGCCCCTGTTGATCGGCGGGATCATGCTGCTGCGGATGGCGCTGGCCGAATCGGTGCATGAGCGGCTTCTGGCCCATGGGACCCGGACCGATGGCCAAGTCGTGCATGTCCGCATCAATCACAACGTGAATATCAACGATGTGAATCCGCGTCGGATCACGTTCAGATATTCCCACGCCGGCCAGGAGCGGACCGATTCCATGCAGACGCTTGATGTGCGTGAGGCGGACCAGTTGCACACCGGCGATCCGGTCCGCGTGGCCTATCTGGACGACGAGGCGACCCTGGTTGACCTCGAGCCCATGGATTTCAGGATTTTTTATCTGGTGGGATTGATCCCCTTGAGCCTCTTCGCCGTTCCGGTGACCGTCGCCGCGCTGATCATGTCGGGCATGCTGCTCAAACACGGCTTGAACGTTCGAGCCACGCTCCGCGATGGGATGGTGCGCTCCGCCACGGTGCTCATGATCACCCCCGCATCGGGCCTGAGTGTTTTCGGACCATCCCATGTGCTGCGGTTTGTCTACGGCAATGAAGCGGGCACGGCCGTGGAAGGCAGCGCCAAGACGGCTGATTCGGAGTTGATCAGCCATCTACAGCCCGGTGATGCGATCCACGTACTCGTCCGACCGGGACACCCCACCGCCGACCTGATCCTCGATCGCCAAGTCCAAAATCGCCTGGGCGCGTAACGCCAAGAGAGATGACCCTGGCGCGGCGAACGCGGTAAGCATCCCCATTGCGCGGTCGGCGGTGGTGGGTTTCGGACATGGCGGCTATCTTGATCGCTGTGCCTTGAGCCAACAGGATGTGCGCGGATGCCCACGCTGGACTTGAAGGACGCCATTTTGACGGGTCATGCGACCGAGCAGATGCAGGCGAGGCGAATTTCGCATGAGCAGGTGCGGGCGGTCCTGGCGACGCCGGAGCGGGTGTCGCCGGTGCGTGAGGGGCGCGTGGTCGCGCAAGGGATGGTGGGCGCATATCTTTTGCGTGTGTTTGTGGATGTGGACCGGACACCGGCGGAGGTGGTGACGGTTTATCGAACGACTAAGATTGACAAGTACAGGAGTAAACCATGAAGGTCATTTACGATCCACGAACGGACACGCTCACGGTGCGATTCAAGCCCGGCGAGGTGGCGGAGAGCGATGAATCGAAGCCCGGCCTGATTCTTGACTTCGATGAGCAGGGCGGCCTGCTGGCGCTGGAGATTCTGGATGCTTCCAAGCATGTGGAGGAGACGCGATCCGTCCAGATCGAGGTAACTGCGGCGTAATCCGTCCGCCGCTGCGGGGTGAGCGTTCCATCGTCCTCCCGTGTCAGCTTCACATAGCCCAACGCCCCCGAGTCACAAACCGTCACCCCGTAGCTCCAACCCGGACAGCGGAAACCGGATGCGCCCTTCCATCGAACGGGTGTCCCGGTGTTGAAGTCATGAAAAAAGCCGCGCTGGATTCTGGTGGATCCAGCGCGGCGTATGGTCAGGCCCACAGGTTCATCCATCGCCCGGCGGCATGCACCCGGACCGACGGGCGCGGGGCGGTTTACTTCTTCACTTCGTACTCGGCATCGATGACATCATCATCCTTGGCGCCGGCTTCGCCGCTCGATTCGCCGCCTTCGGCACCTCCGGATGCGGCGTTCTGCGAGGCGGTCTGCTCATAGATCGCCTTACCCAGTTCCTGCAGGGCGGCCTCAAGCTCCTTGATGCCCCGCTCGATCGCCTCGACATCATCACCCTTGATGCGCTCTTCCAGCGTGTTGGCCGCGCTTTCGATCTTGCTTCGCACTTCGGCCGAAACCTTTTCGCCGTGCTCTTCAAGCTGCTTGCGGGACTGGTAGGCCAGGTTCTCGGCCTGGTTGCGTGCATCGACCAGCCGCCGCTTGTTGCGGTCCTCGTCGGCGTGAAGTTCGGCATCCTTCTTCATCTTCTCGATCTCGTCCTCGGAAAGCCCGCTGGAGCCCTTGATCTCGATGGACTGCTCCTTGCCGGTTCCCTTGTCCTTGGCCGAGACGTGGAGGATGCCGTTGGCATCGATGTTGAAGGTCACTTCGATCTGCGGCGTGCCGCGCGGCGCCGGGGCGATGCCTTCAAGATTGAAGTGCCCAAGCGTCCGGTTGTCCTGGGACATCTGCCGCTCACCCTGGAGCACATGGATGGTCACGGCCGTCTGGTTGTCCGAGTAGGTCGTGAACACGTTGCTCTTGCTGGTGGGGATGGTCGTGTTGCGTTCGATCAGCCGGGTCATGACGCCGCCGGCGGTCTCGATGCCCAGCGAGAGCGGGGTCACATCCAGCAGGAGGATGTCCTTGACATCGCCCTGAAGGACGCCGCCCTGAATCGCCGCGCCGATGGCCACCACTTCATCCGGGTTGATGCTCTTGTTCGGCTCGCGATTAAAAATCTCCCGGCAGATTTCCTGCACCTTGGGAATTCGCGTCGAGCCGCCGACGAGCACCACCTCCTGGACATCCGACGGCTTGAGCTTGGCATCATCCAGCGCCTTGAGCACCGGATCACGCAGCCGCTTGAACAGGTCATCGCAGAGCTGCTCGAACTTTGCGCGGCTGATGGTGATCTGCAGGTGCTTGGGCCCCTGCGGTGTGGCGGTGATGAACGGCAGGTTGACCGTGGTCTCCTGCATCGTCGAAAGCTCGCACTTGGCTTTCTCGGCCGCCTCCTTGAGCCGCTGCAGGGCCATGGCATCTTCCTTGAGGTTGATGCCCTCCTTTCGGCGGAACTCCTCGGCCAGATGATCGATCAGTCGCTGGTCCCAGTCGTCACCACCCAGATGCGTATCGCCGTTGGTCGAGAGCACCTCGAAGACACCCTCGCCGATATCGAGAATCGAGATATCGAAGGTGCCGCCGCCAAGGTCGAACACCGCGATCTTCTCGTTCTTCTTCTTCTCCATGCCGTAGGCCAGCGCCGCGGCGGTCGGCTCGTTGATGATGCGGTCGACCTTGAGCCCGGCGATCTCGCCGGCTTCCTTGGTGGCGTGGCGCTGGGAATCGTTGAAGTAGGCCGGAACGGTGATCACCGCGGCCTCGACCTTCTCGCCCAGATAGTCCTCGGCAACCTTCTTAAGCTCGCCCAGGATCATCGCGCTGACCTCCTGGGGCGTGTAGCTCTTGTCGCGCACCTTCACCTTGACCAGCTCATCCGATGCGCCCACCACTTCATAGGGCACCATCTTCTCTTCGGCCTGCACCTCGTGATGGCGGCGGCCCATGAACCGCTTGATCGAGAAGATCGTGTTCTTCGGATTGGTGACCTGCTGGTGCTTGGCCGGCTGGCCGACCAGCCGCTCACCCTTGTCGGTAAAGCCCACGATGGAGGGCGTGGTTCTGGCGCCCTGGCTGTTGATCAGCACCTTGGGCTGGCCCGCCTCCATGATCGCGACCACCGAATTGGTTGTTCCAAGATCGATTCCGATTGTCTTTGGCATCATTCACCTCGTTCATTGGCTTGCGTATGGCGGTTGCCGCCGCGCCCGATCGACGGGCCGAAGCTGTCGCCACGGAGGCCGAACCGGCTCCGCGCGTCGGGGGCATGGGACAACCCGCGGTAAGACACCGTGCAAACCCGATGCCGCCTGAATCCCCCATAAGCCCGCCATTTACGCCCATAAACCGGGGTTTGAGCCCGCCGCGCCTGCCAAGATCGAGCCGCGCCCCAGACCCCCTGCCATATTGGCAATCCGCCGCCCCATCCCGGAACGAATCGCCCAGGCCCGTCGCGGCAACCGGCCACCGCAAGCGGCCTGGTCGCCATGGCTGAACACACCACGGGGCTCTTGCACAGGGGCACCAGCGGCTCATCATCGCTCAAGGGCGAACCGCCAGAAAGTGCCGCACGGACCGCTCCGAACCGCCGCCATGAGCCGGAAAGGTCGCCCAAACCCCGATTTTTCAGGCTCAAAGAGCCCCGAATTGTGGAAAACCCCGAAAAAATCGGGGTTTGAGGGGGGCTGCGCTTTTACATTTGCGAAACTCCAGTAAAATAAAGGCCACACGGACGGGTCCCATCCCCAACAGTCGCAAGGAGAGTCGACCATGGCAAAAAAGAAAGCCGCCACGAAAACCAACACTGATGCCAAGAAGCCGATGAACAAGAGTGCCGTTTACAACGCCATCGCCGAAAGCACCGAGTTGACCCGCAAGCAGGTCGCCGGGGTCTTCGACGAATTGTCCAACCTGATCAAGAAGAACCTGGGTCCGCGCGGCCCCGGCGTCTTCGTGGTGCCCGGTCTCATGAAGATGGTCACCGTCAAGAAGCCCGCGCAAAAGGCTGGTGCCCGCATCGTGCGTAATCCCGCCACCGGCGAGATGATGCCCAGCAAGGCCAAGCCCGCATCCCGCAACGTCCGCATCCGTGCCTTGAAGAACCTCAAGGACATGGTGTAATCCCCAACGTCCCGCGGCGCGTGCTCAGACCCTGAACCCGCGCCTCGTTTTCGTCCGTGTTTGAACGTGATGGGTCCTGGAACTGCTCCGAAGTCCAGGACCCATGTTCATTTAATGGCGACCGTCGGCCCGGGGCCGATGAAGCCGCCCACCGGACGATGCCTGAATCCCCGCGAAAAGCACGCATCGCCGGCCAGCGCGCTTCACGGCTCCCGATCGCGACGACGCTGGACCTGATCGAGGTAAAGCGACTGGGGCTGGAGAAAAGCGCCTCGACCGATGCCCTCGACATGGTCGGGCGGATCGGTTTTCTCACCGCCCCGGCCGCTGGTCCGCACCGCCGATCGCGGGCCCTGCGTGCCGATCACGTAGCCGTATCGGGCCTGCTCGCTGTGAACGATCGGGCCCCCTTCGCCCTCACCCCGCGTATTCCAGAACACCGAATGCGCCGCCGTGAGGTTGTGACGCGGCACGCTGCCGAACGGCCGATACGCCGCCTGAAACCAACTGCTTCGACCAATGCACTGATCGAAGAGATTGGAATGGCTCAGGTGCATGTGATGGTCGCTGCTGCGTCCGGCCGTGCGCTGCCGACCGGTGGCACCGGTGGCCAGGCCCGTGTCGCGATCGACGCACCGATGAAAGACATTGCCCGAGCTTGCCATGTGCGAAAGTACAAAGCCGTGGCGGCTGAACTCGGCCACGCTGTTGAGCACCAGACATTCGTTGCAGTTGGTCAGACGGTACATGTAACCGTTGCCGCCACCCCCGCCGTACTGACCAAAGCCGAATCGGCAATCGGCGATGGTGATGCCCCGGCACCAGTTGAGCAGGATGCCGTTGCTGAGGATGTGGGTTCCGGTGTTGTTGCCTTCGGCCCGGAAGCTGTGGACATTGCGTATCCATGAATCGTGCACGCGTGTCATGCGGATTGCCGCCGAGGCGTGGGCTCGACCGGCCGCGGTGTGCTCGCGGCGGTAATCCTCCTCGCCCCACCCATCACGATCATCGATCTGCATGTTGCCGATGGCAAAATCCTCGAGGCCGATCTCTCCGGGCATCGACCCGGCCGCCGCCACGCGGGCATGGTCACGCCGCCTCAGGTCATACCGGGTCGGCGCATCGATCTCGATCACACCGGCCTGGGCATCGATCGCGGTCACCCTGCGGTAATACGCCGGCCCGCCGAGCCGCGCCTCGTGCCCCAGCCATTCCGGCTCGTGGTGTTCGCGTACCCATTCCGGCGTCACATCCGCCAGCACCACCACATATCCCCCCACCTCAAACAAACCGGTCTCCGCCACCGGAACCCGCCGCGTCGGCCCCATCAAGTCGCGGGTGATCGGTGTCGAAGGAGCCCGGGGATTGCGCCAGTTGGCGTCCGCGGGGCCGGCCACACTGATGATGGCACTGGATCGCATCGACCGGGTTTCGTTGAGGAGAAAGGTCTTATCCGGACCATCGCCGCGCAGAACAATGTTGCCCGATCGGATTCGCAGTGCCGCCCCGTCGTTCACGGTCAGCCGGTATGTCCCCGCCGGGAGCATGACCACGCCGCCGCCGGCCGCGGCCGCCGCATCGATGGCCCGTTGAATCGCCTCGGTGCTGTCGGCCTCTCCTGAAGGGTCGGCCCCGAACCGCGAGTCATTGACATTGAAGACCGGCCCTTGCACGCGAGGCAAGGGCTGATCGCCACGACGATAGCCGGCGTAGGAGAAATCCTGAATCAGCTTATCGGTGGCAAAGTTGTGGGAATCGACCGTCGGGGGAGACCAATCGTCCGGATAAAGCTCGCTGCGCCACATCCGCTCGGGATCATCACCAGTCGGCTCATCGGCAGGGGCGAGCGCGGCGGGCAGGGCGATCAACGTGACCAGAAAAGTGACCAAGGCCATGGGAATGACGGCGGGCATGGGCTTACCTCGATGAAGGTGGGTGACCGAAGCCGTCTAACCCTAGCCGCCCATGTCCGGTGTTCAAGTCCGGCCGTCCGATAAGGCTCCATGCGCATCACACCGGACGTGACCTCCGGCCGATCGCTCGGGCTTGCCGATGCTCAAAGGGAGGTGGCGGGCACGCCCGGCAAGCGGTCAACCGCCGGATGGATCAAACATGGCACGAATCATCAACAGCAGTGCGGCCAAGGGAGCATCCCGGGCCAAACTCGGCGAGGCCGCCGGGGACCAGAATCGAAGTGACTCTGCCGATTCCACCCTTGCCGCGCAGATCGCCACGGCGGAGAGGATTCTCGGCCGAGGGGTTGGCGGCAGGCCGGCGGTTCAAGCCACCGCGCGCCGATCCGAAAACATCGCCCGAAAGATCGACATTCGCCCGACGATCTCGACAACGGCCATCAGCCGCGCCTCGGCCCCCCAGCGCGACCCGCCCCCGCCGGCCATCCCGTCCGCCGCGGCCAGGCAGATCACCAGTCTGGATCGATGGATTCAATCCCGCATGGAGCAGCTTGCCGAGCTGGACCAGCGGCTGGATGAGAAGGTCAGGCGGCTGGAAACCATGGAAGCCAGGCTTGATGCCCTGAGCGTCGATCTCGACAGCCGTTCGCGGCAGGCAAAGCCGACCGACGATGATCTCCAGGTCGCTCGGGAAGCGGTCGAGCGGATGATCGACGATGCGATCAAGCGGGCCACCGACGGTGCGGGCCGGATTCTTGAGCGGATCGAATCCCGAGCCGCGAACCTGAGCCAGATCGAGACCAACGCCCAGGAAAGCCTGACCGAGCTGCGGGTGGCCGCGCAATCCATCCTCAGCGACCTCACGCAGCAGACCCACCAGACCATTGACCAAGGTGTGCGGACGTGTGCCAAGCGCATCGAAGAACAACTCGAGCATGCACGGTCGGAAGCGGCCGGTGTGACGATACCGGTGGATGAGCGAATCGAGGAGGCGCGAGAACGGATCGATGCGTTCACGGTCGAGGTGGGCCGCCAGGTGAGCGGCATTTACGATCACGCCCGCAAACTCGCCGCGGAATCGCACCAGGGCATGCTCGAACAACTGCGGCAGGCAAGGGATGAGTTGAATCACCGTCATGATCAGCTTGCCGAACATGCCCGCACGATCGTGATGCAGGTTCGCGATGAGTCGGACAAGCTGACCGATCCGGCATCCAAGGCCATCGATCGGATGCGACAGAAGATGCGCCTGCTGGAAGAAGAGTGGCGAACCATCCTGGAAAAGCGACTCAACGAGTTCACGTCAAAGGCTTCGGAACAACTCCACTCGATCCAGGGGAATGCCGCTTCGACCCATGGGCGGATTCAAGACACGCGGGATTCGCGACCACCTGATCTTCGCGATGCGGCATAGATCGCCTCGGTGGCGGTGGAGTCGATCGGCGATGCTACACTTGGCCCATGCCCATCGTCGAACGCCCGTGTGTGATTCAACCGTTGACCTCCGGTCCCCTGGCGCACTTCTTCGGTTATTACGACAAACCGCCGTGGGATCGGACCGGCCGGTGGTTGCTGTGCCTTGAGGCCCGGGAAACCGGCCGTATGCCACAACCCGATGAACCGGCGACGATCGGGCTTGTCGATCTGAACACCGGCGAGTGTCAGTCGCTTGCACGGACATTGGCCTGGAACTGGCAGCAGGGCGCGATGCTGCAATGGCTTGAGCAGAGTCCGGTGCCGACCATCATCTTCAACGATCGGATCGATGATCAGCTTGTCAGCGTTGTGCTTGAAGTCGAAACCGGCCGACGTCGTGTCCTGCCGCGCCCGATCTACGCGGTGGATCGATCGGGCCGGTTCGCCCTATGTCTGAACCCCGCGCGGCTGGCCCGACACAGGCCGCTGGTCGGCTACCGGGGCGTGGTCGATCCCTGGGCGGATGATCCCCACCCGGCTGACGATGGGGTCTGGCGAATGGATCTGGCCACCGGCGAATCCGAGCTGGTCCTGTCGCTGGATGAGGTCGCCCGGCTCAGGCCGGCCGAGTCCATGCGCGGGGCGCATCATCGCTTCGAGCATGCCACGATCGCGCCGAATGGTCGGCGGTTCTTCGTGCTGCACCGCTGGCCCCGACCGGGCTCGGGCCGACCATTCCATGATCGACTGGTGACTGCGGATACCCGGGGCGGTCAAACCCGCCTGCTGGCCGGTGATGATCTGGTCTCGCATTTCGACTGGCGTGATTCGGATCACATCCTGGCATGGGCGCGGGTCGAGGGCGAGGGGGACCATTTCTTTCTGTTCGAAGACCAATCGGCCCATCATCAGGCCATCGGGCCGGATGTGCTCACGCGCGATGCCCACTGCTCCTATTCGCCCGATCGGACGTGGATTCTGGGCGACAGTTACCCCAACCGCGAGTTGGAGCAGGAACTGTGGATTTATCACGTCGCCTCGGGCACCCGCTACACCATCGGCCGCCTGGCCACGCAGGAACACCTCCGCAAGAACGGCGCAATCCGCTGCGACCTTCACCCGCGCTGGAGTCGGGATGGGCGAACGGTCTGCATCGACTCGGCACACGAGGGGGCCAGGCAGATGTACGCCGTGGATGTCGAACCGATCATTTCATCGTTCGCGTAACTTTGGACGTTTTCCCGGGCATTTGCCCGATTTTTCAATTCGGCCGCCAGGCGCATAAAATCTCCAGAGCGACGCGACAAGTCTTTATCACCCCGCACCCCTTTCGTCGCGGTTTGGGATATGAGAACTTCATGAGCAAACGAACCTTGGACAAGAAAGTGAAAATCCGGCTGGCCCGCCGCGAAGATGTCCCTGCGCTGGCGGAGCTGAACCGCATCGCCTACCCGACGCTGGCCGAAGATGATGTGGTCTGGGGAGAATCCCATCTCTTCAGCCACCAGCGCGTCTTTCCCGAAGGCCAGTTCGTCGCCGATCTGGGCGGCAAGGTGAGCGGCGCCGCGGCGAGCCTGATCGTTGATCTCGGCCGCGATCCGCTGCGCCATCACACCTGGTCCGGCATCACCGACAGCGGCTATTTCACCAACCACGACCCGGAGGCCGACACGCTTTACGGCGCGGATGTATGCGTCCATCCGGATTATCGGGGACATCACATCGGCCACCTGCTCTATGAAGCCCGCCGCGATCTCTGCCGGCGGCTGAATCTTCGCCGGATTCTCGCCGGCGGAAGGCTCTGGAACTATCAGGACCACGCCGATCGCTTCACGCCGTATGAATACGCCCAGCGCGTGGTCAATGGCGAAATCCGCGACCTCGTGCTCAGCTTCCAGTTGCGCGAAGGGTTTCAATTGCGCGGCGTGATGGCCAACTACCTGCACGATCGGCGAAGCCATAACCACGCCAGCCTCATCGAATGGCTCAACCCCGATTACCAGGCCGAGCCCAAAGGCATTCGCAAGGCGCGCATCGCCTGCGTCCAGTACCAGGTGCGCAAGATTCGATCCTTCGAGGATTTCGCGCGGCAGGTGACTTATTTCACTGAGATCGCCTCGGATTACAAGAGCGATTTCGTCCTGTTTCCCGAGTTCTTCAGCGTGCAACTGCTCAGCTATCTCGATGCCCTGACCCCGCAGGAAGGCATCCGCAAGCTCGCCTCGTTCACGCCGCGCTTCACCCGGCTGCTCCGCAAACTGGCCATGAGCTACGGCATGACCCTGATCGGCGGCAGTCAACCGGTGCAGGTGCCCGCGCCCGAGGGACAGCACGATGGGCATCGACTGGAGAACGTGGCCATGGTGTTCCTGCCCGATGGAACCATCCATCAGCAGCCGAAGCTGCATATCACGCCCAACGAGCGGCACTGGTGGGGCATCTCGGGCGGCAATGATCTTCAGGTGTTCCACACGCCCAAGGCGAAGATCGGCGTGCTGATCTGCTATGACGTTGAGTTCCCCGAGGCGGTTCGCTACCTGGCCGATGAGGGGATCGAGATTCTCTTCGTGCCGTTCTGCACCGACAATCGCCAGGGCTATCTTCGCGTTCGCTACTGTGCCCAGGCGCGGGCGATCGAGAATCAGATTTACGTCGCCGCCGCCGGCACCGTGGGCAATCTGCCGGATGTGGACAACATGGACATCAACTACGCCCAGGCCGCGGTGTTCACACCTTCGGACTTCGCCTTTCCGCGTGACGGGATCGCGGCGGAATCGGATTCCAACGATGAAACCCTGCTGATCTGCGATGTGGACCTCAACAGCCTGGCCGAGACCCACCATGGCGGCACGGTGACACCGAGACTTGATCGACGCCTGGACCTCTTCCAGATGACGGCCACGGTATCTTCGGCCCGCAAGCGCGAGAAAGACGAACATGATGGGCCGCTGGGCGATCAACCCCGCGCCGAGCGACCCGGCCGCTCAGGCCCGCATCCCCAACCGGCCGAAGACGACGGCCAACCCACGCCGGGATGATAAGAATCCACCCATTCACACGTCCGGGGTCCAGCCTGTCGCGGATGCCCGGTGGGCAGCCGATATCTCCCTGTCAGGTCACCACCACCTATGCCCGCAGGCAGCGCGCGGCCATCTGCTCGATGGACAGGTTCGAGCCGTAGGCCAAGTATAGCGGCATGGCAGGCGGTCCGGGCGGCGGGATGGCGGTTCGATCGTAATCGCCGTATCGTTAAGTCTGCCGGGCAGTGGCGGACTGTGACAGGTGGGGGACGGCTCGGCCTGAGCTGACCGCGTGATGGGCTTGAGGTGTTCGGCGCCCTGGCGCGTGTCGCGATGAGTCGTGACGCGGCTAGTCCTTAACCCAGCAAGCCTTGGTGTACCTCAGGCTCGGCAAGCATGAAAAAACTCGAAATGCCCTCTGTTTTCGCATAGATTGTCGGTTTGATCACGGACCGCAACACCATGCGAAAAGGACATTTCGAGTGAGCAGTATTGAATCACAGAATCGACGGCGACACAAGCGGACCCTCAAGCGGCGACGGCGACGGATCGGGCAACGGCTCAAGCACCGGCCCGGTGATGTGCGATCCGCGCCGATGTTGAACGCGAGCAACATTTACTACGACCTTGCCGACCGGGCCACGGCGACGCATGCCGGCGGCGTCGGGGCGATGCACCTGCTGGCGCAGCGCACCGGCCTGGTCGAGGCGATCAATGCGAACCTGCAACTTCTCAAGCTTCATCAGCCGTACCACGAATCGGATCACGTGCTGAACATCGCCTACAACCTCCTCGCCGGTGGACGTTGCCTTCAAGACCTGGAACTGCGTCGCTGCGACGAAGCCTATCTCGATGGCCTGGGGGCCGACCGCGTGCCCGACCCCACCACGGCGGGCGACTTCTGTCGACGGTTCCGCGAGTCGGATGTGCTTGCGTTGATGCACGCGATCAATGCGGTGCGGGTGAAGCTGTGGCAGCATCAGCCGGCGTCGTTCTTCGAGGAAGCGATCATCGACGCGGACGGTACGATGGCACCGACGATCGGCGAATGCAAGCAGGGCATGGACATCTCCTACAAGGGCCAGTGGGGTTACCACCCGCTGGTGATCTCGCTGGCGAACACCGGCGAGGTGCTGTTCGTGATCAACCGGCCGGGGAACCGCCCGTCGCACGAAGGCGCGGCAAAGTATCTGGACATGGCGGCGAAGCTGTGCCGGGACGCGGGGTTCAAGCGAATCCGCTTCCGCGGCGACAGCGACTTCACGCAGACGCGCGAGCTGGATGAGTGGGATACGGCAAAGCATCGCTTTGTATTTGGCATCGCCGCGATGCCGAACCTGGTAGAACTGGCGGAAAACCTGCCTGAACAGGCGTGGCAGCGACTCGAACGTGAGCCGCGTTACCAGGTGAAGACCCAGCCGCGCACCGGGCCGACGAACGTGAAAGAGCAGGTCGTGCGGGATCGTCAATTCAGGAACATCCGCCTGCAAAGCGAGGACGTGGCGACGTTCACCTATTCCCCCACGCTCTGCGGGAAGACGTATCGTGTGGTTGTGGTGCGCAAGAACCTGTCGATCGAGAAAGGCGAGCAGCGGCTGTTCGACGACGTGCGGTACTTCTTCTATCTGACCAACGATCGCACGAAGTCCGCGTCGCAGGTGGTGTTCGACGCCAACGACCGTTGCGATCAGGAGAACCTGATCGCCCAGCTCAAAGGCGGGGTGCGGGCGCTGCACGCGCCGGTGGACAACCTGGTGAGCAACTGGGCGTACATGGTGATGGCGAGTCTGGCGTGGACGCTCAAGGCATGGTTCGCGTTGAGCCTGCCCGAGTCGCCGCGCTGGCGAACGAAGCACCGGGGCGAGAAGCGCACCCTGTTGCGCATGGAGTTCCGCACGTTCTTGAATCGTTTCATGAACGTGCCGTGTCAGGTGATCAAAGCGGGTCGGCGGATCGTGTATCGCCTGCTGGCATGGAATCCGGACCAGACGATGTTCCTGCGGACCGTGACGGCGCTGCGTAATCGGCCGATGCGCTGTTGATCGTTGAAAAGCACGATGCCGGGATACGGACGTCCCGGTCCGCCGCAGCCTCAGCCTTGAAGGATTGCTTCATGCTCCACATCCTCTGCCGCCCCAAGCCCATGCACTGAGGGCACGGTAGTCGCATGCGCGCCATGGCACCACGACCCGTCACGCGAACACGGATGCAGAGTTCGCTTGTTTAAGG
>JAFIFY010000089.1 GCA_020831765.1 Phycisphaeraceae bacterium
AAGGAGGTGATCCAGCCGCAGGTTCCCCTACGGCTACCTTGTTACGACTTAGTCCCAGTCACCGATCTTACCGTCGACACCATTGAGATATGGCGGCTTCGGGTACTACCAGCTTCCATGACTTGACGGGCGGTGTGTACAAGGCTCAGGAACTTATTCACCGCGTCGTAGCTGATACGCGATTACTAGCGATTCCAACTTCATGGAGTCGAGTTGCAGACTCCAATCTGAACTGGGGCGTATTTTTTGCGATTTGCTCCACCTCGCGGCATCGCTTCGCTCTGTATACGCCATTGTAGCACGTGTGCAGCCCAGGGCATAAAGGCCATGAGGACTTGACGTCATCCCCACCTTCCTCCGGTTTGACACCGGCAGTCCCACTAGAGTCCCCGACATGACTCGCTGGCAACTAGTGGCAAGGGTTTCGCTCGTTGAAGGACTTAACCTGACACCTCACGGCACGAGCTGACGACAGCCATGCAGCACCTGTGTACGTTCCACCCAAAGGGCGTGGCTCCGCTTTCACGGAGTTAATCCGTACATGTCAAACCCTGGATAAGGTTCTTCGCGTTGCTTCGAATTAAGCCACATGCTCCACCGCTTGTGTGAGCCCCCGTCAATTTCTTTGAGTTTTAGCCTTGCGACCGTACTCCCCAGGCGGTGCACTTAACAATTTATCTACGACCCCGATGACGTCAGAGTCTCCGGGATCCAGTGCACATCGTTTACGGCGTGGACTACCAGGGTATCTAATCCTGTTTGCTCCCCACGCTTTCGTGCCTCAGCGTCAGTACCAGCCCAGCGGTCTGTCTTCACCTTTGGCGTTCCTCTAGATATCTGTGCATTTCACCGCTCCACCTAGAGTTCCGACCGCCCCTACTGGCCTCAAGACCGGCAGTATGCCAAGCGGTTCCACGGTTGAGCCGTGGGATTTAACAAAGCACTTGCCGATCCGCCTACGCACCCTTTAAGCCCAGTGATTCCGATTAACGCTTGGACCCTTCGTATTACCGCGGCTGCTGGCACGAAGTTAGCCGGTCCTTCCTTTGGATCCGATCATTGTGTTTCTGAATCCTGACAGGTGTTTACACCCCGAGGGGCTTCATCCACCACGCGGTATTGCTCCGTCACGCTTTCGCGCATTGCGGAATATTCGTTACTGCAGCCTCCCGTAGGAGTCCGGGCAGTGTCTCAGTCCCGATGCGGCGGGTCGTGCTCTCACACCCGCTAGCCGTCTAAGGCTTGGTGAGCCATTACCTCACCAACTACCTGATAGCACGTTCCCCGCTCCCAAGGCAGCAAGCCTTTGCCCAACGCTTCATGCGAAGCAATGGGATTATCGAGTATTACCACGGGTTTCCCCGAGCTATCCTCGACCTTGGGGCACGTTAGAAACGCATTACTCGCCCTTACGCCACTCTACTTAGGCCGAAGCCCTTTCGCGTTCGACTTGCATGTTTTAGCCATACCGCCAGCGTTCAATCTGAGCCAGAATCAAACTCTTCAATTGGTTTCGTTGCCGCCCCTTGCGGGGCGTATGGCTTCGAAGTGAAGGTTTGACCTGTAACCTGATGTTTCCATCAGGCCGGTCCGGCTCCCGACAGGTCCGAAAACCCGCCGAGAACCGCCTGATGGCCGGCTAAGGCCACCAGGTAAAAGGCAATTCTCATAGTTTCGATTGCAGGCGGGCCGCGAAGCCCGCCTGCGTGCGTCACGAGAGAATGTGCCGTCGTTCGAGAAGTTGCCTTCCCGACGACATTCGGACACCGGTTCCGTGAGGTAACCGACGCCCTTTAACACATTCTCGCGGCGTTCCAACTGTTCACTTTTCAAACATCGCACCGGGAAGGAATCAGGCGATTCACATCCGGACCCGCTCCAAAGCGGGACGAAACATAGTAAGGTTTCGGTAAGCGTTGTCAAGTCCGTCGATTGGTTGTGGAAAACCTATCGGCAACTGACATCCACTCGAGCAGGCCAGATGAACCTGCCCAACCACGCGTGTCATTAACGCATCAATCGCCTCGAAAGTCAAGTCCGCCCCACCCGCTTTTCGCCATTTTTCCCAGCCGACCAAGACCCTAAGCGGCCCGGACCGCAGACCCAACGCGGCGCGTTGGTTATAAATACATGATTTTGTTGCTTTTACGGCCTTCTTGGCCATGCGTGCCTGCGCCGCCGACTGTCGCCTTGCCCGCCAAACCGCTCTGCTGCCAGATTGCATCGCCCAAAAAGCTCCCTCCGAAACCTGGGTCGGCTTCCCCCTTGCTGAGCCAGCCTGGTGTGCCGCCAGACGCGATCCCGAACGTGTTCACCTCTGACAAGCCTGCCTGACAATCGTGCCTCTAACGCATCGGCGAACTTCTACCCGCCGCCTGGCGAAACCGCCCTGGCGAAACGCCCATGATCCTCCGGAACTGCCGCGAGAAATAGTTGCTGTCGTCAAAGCCACAGGCGAACGCCGCGGCCGTGACCGACATCCCCTGATCCGCTAGCAGGCGAGCGCCCCGCTGAATCCGCATGCGAATCCAGTAATCCAGCGGCGAATAGCCCGTGGCTTTGCGAAACAGTCGCAGGAAGTGATTGACCGACATCCCCGCATCGCGGGCCAGAGCCG
Organism: Phycisphaeraceae bacterium; assembly: GCA_020831765.1. Classification (GTDB taxonomy): domain Bacteria; phylum Planctomycetota; class Phycisphaerae; order Phycisphaerales; family Phycisphaeraceae; genus JAFIFY01. The sequence goes on from JAFIFY010000089.1 coordinate 2,618, forward strand.
TGAGGCAGGGGCGAGGCGTATCCGCCGCCTCGAGCGATGCCAGAACCTGCCCGATCCGCAACAGGTGCTTTGATGCCGGGGTTGAACCCCGTGAATAGACCCGCGACAGGCTGATCACGAGCTGGTGAAACTGTGCGATCAACATCATCGAAGCGCCAGGCCGTCGCCCCGCCAGTTCATCATGCATCGCCTCCACCAGCCGACAGGCCTCGTCCAGGTTCTTGCGGTCGAGGCGCAACCGGCTCTGAAACCGGTCGCGATGACGAAACGTCGGTTCCAACAGGAACATCGAGCAGAACCCCGGCACCCCGCGCAACGTCTCATCCCGCGTCAGGTAGCGCAGGCCATCGAACATCACGATCGTTCGGACCAGACCGTTCGCATCGCGATACCCGTGGGAATGTCGCGCCGGTGTCAGGAACACATCGCCAGGACCGATGGCGTATGAACGCCCACCCCAGACATGCGTGGCACTTCCAGCCAGTATCAGAACCAGTTCCGAAAACTCATGGGTATGGACCGGAAAATCGCCATCCAGCCGCACCCGGCGGCGAATATCCAGGCCCAGTTCAGCGTCGAGAATTCCCTTGGAGCGGTAATGGCGGATCATCGGTCAGACGCCTTCGAAAAGATTATGGTGATATCGTGCTGATTTTGGGTGATTTCGTCAAGGAACGCCGCCCCTGGCCCCGCTAAGCTCATCGTTGTGCCCGTGCCCAAATCAGCGCAGGCATCGTGGAGCCCACGGCTTGAAGATCACCGCCATCAAAACGATCAAAGTATGTGGAACCCTCACGTTCGATGGGGTTCGGCACGGCGAGCCGATCGGCACACCAGCCCACGTCCACGAACATCTCCGACCGCCGCATCGCCTTACATCGCCAAAGCGCGGCCATCGTTCATTCCGGCACGAGCAGTTGTGGCTGAGGGTTGAAACCGACCAGGCAACGTTCGGCCAGGTCGGACCGGTCTCACCCCAGGCCGCGTTCATCGCCACAACCAGCCTTCCGCGGTGCCTCATCGGGCAGGATGCCCTGGCCCATGAGCGACTGTGGGATTTGATGTATCGAACGCAGGCTCACGGCCGGACGGGCCTGGGGATGCATGCGATCAGCGCTGTGGATTGCGCGTTGTGGGACCACAAAGGGCGGGTGATGAATCAGCCCGTCCACCGGCTGCTGGGCGGACCAACCCGGCCGCGCATTCCAGCCTATGCCCAGACCAAGGGCATGAGTCAACATCGCGAGCATCTGATCGAACAGTCCAAAGCGCTGGTCGCCGATGGATGGACGCGGTTCAAGGTCTTTTTCAACCATGGGCCGTCGGACGGTGAGGCGGGCATGGATGTGAACGAGGCGACGATCCGAACGCTGCGGGAGCACCTCCCCGAAAGTGTGGAGTTGATGGTCGATGCCTGGCGGAGCTGGGATTTGCCGTACGCACTGCGGATGCTCGATCGCCTGCGCCCCTACCGGCTCTCGTGGGTCGAGGAGCCGCTTCGACCAGAACTCGAGGATGCCTATGGCCGCCTTCGTGGTTCGGTGTCGGTCCCCATTGCGCGTGGTGAGCATGAATACACTCGATGGGGAGCCGCAAGCGTCTTTCATCGCGGCGGCGCGGATGTCTATCAGCCCGATGTCATGTGGTGCGGCGGCCTGACGGAGATGGTCAAGATCACGGCCGTGGCCTCGGCGGCGGGCGCGATCATCTGCCCGCATACCAGCCTGATCAAGCCGACGCTCCATTACCTGGCCGCGACCAGCCCCGGCGAGGCCTCCATGCTCGAGTATCCGGTCTTCGCCGACACCTTCCACGCCGAATGCTTTCTCGCCAACCCATCCATGGCCGGCCATGGCACGCTTGAGATTCCAGGCGAGCCGGGGCTTGGGATGGAGATCGATGAGGACAAGATCGATTCGATCGATGAAGTCACCGACGCCGCGAATAAAGGAACATCACCATGAAATATCGAACCCTCGGTCGATCGGGGTTGCAGGTCAGCGTGATCGGCCTTGGCTCGTGGTACACGCTCGGGACCGCGATCGATGAATCGGCCTCGACGAACCTCATCCACGCCGCGCTGGATGCCGGCATCAATCTATTCGACACCGCCAACGTCTACACCCGGAACTGGGGCAGTGGTGAAGGCGATGTCGAGAAGCTGCTTGGAGCCGCGATCAAGGGTCATCGCCGGTCGGATTCGGTCATCTGCACGAAGGTGCGCGGCCGGATGGGGCCGGGCCCCAATGATCAGGGGCTCTCAGCCCGGCACGTGATCGAGCAATGCGAGGACAGTCTGCGACGCCTGGCCAGCGACTACATCGATATCTACCTGGCCCATCGGCCCCATCCGCTGACGCCGGAAGAGGAGTTCGTGCGCGCGATGGAAGACCTGGCGCGAGCGGGCAAGATTCGCTACTGGGGCGTCAGTAACTGGTCAGGATGGCGGACGATCAAGGCTCAGTACACGGCGAAGCTGATCCGCGCGCGTCCGATGGTCTGCTGCCAGACACGCTACAACCTGCTCTATCGCTTTCCCGAGCATGAACTGTTTCCCGCGACCGAGGATGAGGGCATCGGCCATATCGTCTACTCACCGCTGGCCCAGGGCATGCTCACCGGCAAGTATCCGCCGGGCCAGCCTCCCCCCGCCGGCTCGCGCGCGGAAGATGAGCACGATGGCAAATATCTCCGCCAGCTTTACTTCTCCGAAGAAAACAAGGAACGTTGCCGGAAGCTCGCTGAACTGGCCGCGGAACTGGGGATCACCGCTTCGAACCTCGCCCTGGCGTGGACACTCACCCGTCCTCAGGTCGCCTCGGCGATCACCGGCGCCAAGACCACCGGGCAGCTTCAGGAGAACGCCGCGGCCGCCGAGGTCGAGCTGGATCAGAAGACCTGCCGCGACCTGGAGTTGCTCTTTCCACGGCGAAGCGATGTCTGGATCGGCGAAGGCGAGATTCCCCGGCTGATCGACAACCAAGAGGGCAAGACATGAGCTTTTCGATGGCCGATGTTCGAAGGATGATGGAAGCTTGCGGAATCCCCGGCGCCGATGATCGGCGGGATACCGCCTCGCCCCTTCGCTTCCCCGATGGGGCGCATTACCGGCACGAGGCTTCCGGGATCAGCACGCTCAAGCTGCTCGAGACGCTGATGGATGAATCCACCCGGCGCGGGGTGGCGGTGCATCGGGTCATTTTCGGGATGCGCGGCAGCGCTGATCGATTGACCATGCCGGAATTGCGCGAGGTCGCCACCCTGGCCCATGCGCGCGGCGTGGAGCTGGTCATGGAAACCGGCATCAGCGCCAAGACCGATGTCGGGAGCCACTTCCGCACCGAACAGGGCGTGCTCGCCGGAATTCGGCCACGGGGAAGCGATCAACTGTCCCATGCGATCGCCAACATGCTCCGTGCCGCCGAAGCGGGCATTCGCGGCTTTCTGCTTCGCTGCGAGGGCCATCTCTGGCTGGCCGATCAGCTCCGCCGGCGCGGCGACCTTCCGAACGAAACCGTTTTCAAAATGTCCTACGACTGCGGCCATGCCAACCCTGCCGGCGCTAAACTGCTTGAAGCCAACGGCGCTGACAGCTTCAACCCGATCACGGACCTGGAAGTGGGCATGCTGGCATCGATCCGCCGGGCGATCACCATTCCCATGGACCTGGTCGTGTTCGGCTGGCCGTCGTTGGGTGGAATCCGCCGCGCCTGGTCCGCCCCGGCCATGATCCGAGCCGCGGCGCCTGTCTACTACTACAACGCTATGTCGGCTTCCATTGACATCGTATCAGGGTATTGAGCGTAATGCCCAACTCATGTAATCGCCGGATCGTTTGCTTGCGATGGCTTCTGGCGGCCTTGGCGTTGCGCTGTTGGGTTACGGCCAGT
>JAFIFY010000090.1 GCA_020831765.1 Phycisphaeraceae bacterium
CGCGGGCGGGGCCGATCGCGCCGGATGCCGCCGGGCGCGCGGCCAGGATGATCCAGAAGCTTCGACTCGATGCCCCGGTCTTCAACGAGGATCACGCCGATCCCACGCTGGCCACGCTCGACGGGCTTCTGGCGTTTGAGAATGCGTCGGCCGAGCCTCACGATCCGGCAGGCCCCAAGCCACCGGCCGATGCCACCTTGCGATTCAGCCTTCGACTGGCGGCATGGCTGATCGATCGCCATCGACCGTCGGCCGATGGCGCGGCGTTCGAATTGTCCACCGCGATCAACGCCGCCACACCAGCCCTCAGACGCTGGCGACGCGCTCTGTGCCTGACCAACCTGGATCGCGATGCCATCCGGCGGATGTTCGACCTGCTGAACCGGGCTCTATCCTGGAGCGAACTGCGCTGCGCCCAACGCAAGCGGCTGCTGGCTTCGCCCCGGTGGGAGCAGGCGTTCGTGTTGCTGCACGCGCTGGGATGGGATGCGCGGCTGCGGCGGCTGGCCGAGCGGATCGCCGAGGATGCGCCCGAGCTGGAAACCGATGGCATCGGCATTCAACCCGCGCCGCTGCTCAACGGTAATGATCTGATCGACTCCGGCCTCAAGCCCTCGCCTCGATTCAAATCGCTGCTCGATGAAGCGTACGACCTTCAATTGGAGGGTAAGCTGTACACTCGGGCCCAGGCGCGGCAATGGCTGGCCGAGCAGAGATGACTTCCGGGAAGATTTCCTGGAACGACTTCCGGGAAAAACTTCCGGGGAGAACTTCCGGGGGGCGGGGGATCGATTTATGAAACTTTCCACATGCATGGAGGCACGATGAGCCCAGTCACCAATCGATCCAAAGCCCGCGGCAAGGCGGCCGGGCATGGAACCGCGAAGAACAATGGCGCTGCCCGCAGGCAGGCATCGCGTGCTGATCCGCTGGCGCTTTATCTGGCGTCTGTCCAGGAGCCGAGCTTTGAGACCGCGTTCTTTCTCAAGGCCTATCGCCGCGCCCTGGGCCGCGAGCTTGTGCCCACCGTGCTTCGCGAGGATTTCTGCGGCACGGCGGCGGTGTGCTACCAGTGGTCGGCCGAGAAGAAGGACCGGCTGGCCATTGGCGTGGACCTGGACCCCAAGCCGATCGAATGGGGCGTGCGCAACCTGGCGGTCAAGCATGATGAATCGGTCCGCGAGCGTGTGATCCTGGTCGAGGGTGATGCGCGCGATCCGCATCCGAAGAAGGCCGATATCCTGGCGGCGCAGAATTTCTCTTTCTGGACATTCAAGACCAGGCCGGAACTGCTGGCTTATCTCAAGGCCGCGCATCGCAACATCAGGAAACAGGGCATCATGATCCTCGACATGATGGGCGGGCCTGAGTCCATGACCGAGAATCACGAAGACCATCGCTGGATGAAAGGCCCCGACGGCCGCTTCTGCTACATCTGGGAACAGGAGCGCATCAATCCGGTGGACCACACCTGTCGCTATCACATCAGCTTCAAGTTCAAGGATGGCTCTCAGATACGCCGGGCGTTCACCTACGAGTGGCGGTTCTGGACCATGCCCGAGGTTCGCGAGCTGGCGCTGGAGGCCGGCTTCGATGAGGTGCTGGTATTCTGGGAGGATACGGGCAAGGACGGCGACGGCACCGGCACCTACCGCGTGCGGGAGAACGTGCCCAACGACCCAAGCTGGGTGGCCTACATTGTCGCCGTCAAGCAATAACCCGCCCCCGCCCCGGAAGGTACTGCGGACCCCCGAAAGGCACCCCGGACCCGCGAAAGCAACCACGCCCGGCATTCACCCCAACACCGCCGCGCCAAGGAAACCCACACACCATGACCACCGCCACCAAGACGCAAACCGACAAAGCCGGCCACGCCGCGCACACCAAAGCCGCCGATTCACAACTCGGCCTGCCCGGCGAAGTTCAGCAGCCGATCAAGATCGTCATGCTCGGCGCCGGCTCGATGTTCACCCCGCGACTGCTCCGCGATCTATTGCAGATTCCGGGGTTGCGCGGCGGTGAGATCGCCCTGGTCGATATCGACACCAGCCGGCTGGATACCATGAACCGCCTGGTCCAGAAGCTGGTCGGCGAAAGCGGCCTGACCGACTGGACCGTGACCGCATCGCCCGACCGGCGGCAGGTGATGGCCGGGGCGCGGTACCTGGTCAACTGCATCGAGGTCAGCGGTGTGGAATGTGTCGGCTGGGATAACGACATTCCGCTCAAATACGGCATCGACCAGTGCATCGGCGACACCATCGGCCCCGGCGGCCTGTTCAAGGCGCTGCGGACGGTGCCGGTGTTCCTGGACGTGCTTCGCGATATCGAGGAACTCTGCCCGGATGCGTGGGTGCTCAACTACACCAACCCGATGAGCATCATGTGCCTGGCCGCGGGCCGTAGCAGCCGCGTGCCGGTTGTGGGCCTGTGCCACAGTGTGCAGGGCACCAGCCACAAGCTGGCGCGCGATGCGGGGGTGGATTACGCGAAGATGACCTGGGCATGCGCGGGCATCAATCACCTGGCGTGGTTCACCCGGCTGGAGCACGAGGGGCAAGACCTCTACCCCGTGCTGATGGAGAAGGTAAGCGAGCGCGCGGGCGATGTGTATGAATCCGACCCCGTGCGCTACGACATGATGATGCACTTTGGCGCGTTCATCACCGAATCCAGCGGGCACCTTTCCGAATACCTGCCTTACTACCGCAAGAACCCGGACCTGGTGAAGGAATACTGTCGTGATGGCTACCGGGGCGGCTCAAGGTTCTACGCCTCGAACTGGCCGCAATGGCGAAGCAACGCTGACGAGGAGCGCGAGGCGATGGTGCGCGGCGACAAGGACATGAACTGGTCGCGAAGCTGGGAATACGCCTCGTGGATCATCGAGGCCCGCGAGAAGGACGCCCCCTACCGCATCCACGGCAACGTCATGAACCAGCAGGGCAACGCGGGGCCGCTGATCAGCAACCTGATGTCCGACGGCTGCGTCGAGGTCGCCTGCATGATCGACCGCGCGGGCATCCACCCCACGCGCTACGGCAAACTCCCCGCCCAGATGGCCGCGATCTGCGACTGGAACATGCGCATGTTCGACCTCGCCGCCACCGCCTGCATGGAAAAGAGCAAGGAAGCCGCCATCCACGCCCTCATGCTCGACCCCCTCACCGCCGCCATCCTCTGCCCCGCGCAGATCAAACAGATGACCCTGGAACTCTTCGAAGCGGAAAAGGACCACCTGCCGGGGTATCGGTAAGGGCGGGGAGTGTCCCCTTTCAGGAGTCAGGATGCCTTCCACCGCAGCCAAAATAGGCTTCGAAGACAGGCTCTGGGCCGCAGCCGATAAGCAGCACCAAACCTTCCGCGTCTCCGGCCCACGCGATACACTACTACAGAAACGTCTGAACGCCGCGGTCAACCTGCCCGGAGTCGAGGCCGTTGGCGAGGAGAGCGCGTAATGGCGAAGAAAAGAAGTCGCCGAATTGGATCCGTCAGGCTAGAGTTGCTTAAGAAATCCCGAGAAGCGGCCCTTGCGGCGGTTCAGATATTCAACAATCCGAACATTACCTTTAAGGCTGAGTCCTATATAGTCTTGATGACAATTGCGTGGACCTATCTACTTCACGCATATTACCGCTCTCTGCATATTGAATATCGGTATTTCAGGCAGCATGGCACTCGTAGAGTCTTCGATAAGACAAAGTATGGTGCCTACAGGCACTGGGAACTCGAACGTTGCTTGAACAACACGCAATCACCGATTGACAAGGACTCAGCAAACAATTTGCGTTTTCTGATCGGACTACGGCATGAAATCGAACACCAGATGACAACGCGAATTGATGATCTTCTAAGTGCGCGCTTTCAGGCATGCTGCCTAAATTTTAACTATTACATCAAGCGGCTATTCGACGATGACTACGGGATCGACAAGCACTTGGCGTTCAGTCTCCAATTTTCTACAATTGCTTCTGAGCAAAAGGACATGCTTACAGATCATCCGGAGTTGCCGGCTCACATTCAAACCTACGTGCGTGATTTTGATCATATCCTCAGCGACGATGAGTATGCCAGCCAGAACTATGCTTATCGTATCCTCTTTGTTCCGAAAACAGCGAATCGTAGAGGACAGGCGGATCGAGTTATTGAATTTATCAGAAGTGACTCGCCGTTGGCAGACAAGGCCAACAAGGAATACGCCACGATTAAAGAAACGGAACGAGCGAAGTATCTTCCAACACAAATTGTGGAAATGATGCGATCTGAGGGGTTTGTGGAGTTTAACATGCACCACCATACAAAACTATGGCAGCTGGAGAACGCGAAAGTGCAGGGCAAGGGGTACGGTGTTCAGGTTGCGAAGCAATGGTACTGGTATGGCAAGTGGGTTGAGCAGGTACGGAACCATTGTCGTGAGAATGCAGCCAAGTACGGACGTGATGTATGAGCAACTACCTCGACGAAGCTCATCTCGAGATCGTCACCCTAAACTACCTGCTGAATCAGGATCACACGCACACTCACGGGCCGTACATCCCGCCGCGCGAGGGCTTCTTCGCAATTGGTCAGTCGGTCGGGGGATCGTCGGGCCGGGGTTCGGTGTGGATTGGGGCGAAGATGAAGCGTTGGTAGATGTATCCCATGCCCACCAGGGTTATGCCCGGGCCGAACTCGCCGAGCGCATGGGCATCACCGGGTCCAGCACGTCACGATGGCTTTCCGGCGACAACGAGGCGACATCCAAATTGCTCGATCGGCTAGTACTACAACGCTATGTCGGCTTCCATTGACATCGTATCAGGGTATTGAGCGTAATGCCCAACTCATGTAATCGCCGGATCGTTTGCTTGCGATGGCTTCTGGCGGCCTTGGCGTTGCGCTGTTGGGTTACGGCCAGT
>JAFIFY010000050.1 GCA_020831765.1 Phycisphaeraceae bacterium
AAGGCATGCGACGCGAACCCCGGACATCCTGGATTTAATGCGATTGGTCATCGGAACGGTCCTTGGAAAAGTATGACAACACTCACACCGCTTCCGCGCACAGATCACTGTGGCGAGAAAGCTGCGTTCAAGACACACCACAACCAGTCAGCGAGCCCTGATCAAGCCCGATGAGGCCAGTTGCTGAAACCCGATTGGCGAAACTTCAATTGCCCGAAACAACAAACCACGGCGATGAAAACGCCAGTCAATGCTCAAAACCCATCCGCCGGGCCAGCCCATTGAAGAACGGGACGAATGACGCGACAAACAAGAACGAGCCAGTGAAAGGAACCGGAAAACTGAACAGGTCCCCGACAACGCGAAGTAAGTTATCAAGGTCGCAAATGCATTGCAACCCCTTTGCACGAATTTTTTGTGATTTTTTTCATTTCTATCCGCGAGGCTCGTTTTAATGCGGTTTTCCCATGGTGTTGCGGTGATGGCATCGGCCGTCAGAATCAGAGTATCGGTATGAAGTTCACGATGATGTTCGTCTCATGCGCTGGACGATTGATGCGCTTGGGCGATGACCCTTGACTGATGCACGTGATCGTGATCTTCAACTGGCGCTATTGAAACGCCTGGTTCGATCCGGTAGACTTCAGATAACTTCTGGCTTCGTGATTCTGGCGACGATGAGTTGAACAATCGAATGATCGGCAGGTCTTGGACCGACTCTTGGGGATCGAACATTGGGTGATCTGATTTTGTGCCAAAGCAAGCGCGCCTCGTGCGAACCCTCGAGTCGGCGGGTATGGGCTGCATCGTTCTGGGCAATCGCGATCGTGTTGACCATCGGCGGGTTGATGGGTCATCCCTTGGCCGCACAGGCAGACGATGGCAACGATGATGATCCAGCGGCCCAACGGATGATTACGCTCAATTTTCCAGAGAATGTTGAGCTGAAGGTCCTGATTGATTACGTATCGCGCCGATTGAACCTGAACATTCTTTACGATGAGCAGACCGCACGGCGACGGGTGTCGGTTCGTTCGCCGGCGCCGGTGCCGGAGACTTCGTTGCTGGGGCTGCTTCGCAGTGTTCTGAAAATGAATGACCTTGCGCTGGTGGCGTCGGATGAGCCGGGCTGGTGGCGGATCGCACCGGCCCAGGATCTGGCCGCGATCGCACGACTGGAGCGGGAAGGCGAAGAGCTGGCGCCCACGGCCGCCGTGACCAGAGTCCTGCAGCCGCGCCACGTGGAAGTAGCGCAGTTCGAGCAAGTGATCCGGCCGTTTCTGACACCGCGAGGGGCGGGCACGATCCAGATCGCCGACCAGAATGTTTTGATCGTGACCGACTATTCAGCCAATATCGAACGTGTGGTCGAATTGATGGCGGTGGTGGACCTGCCCTCACCGGATCGAGTGATTCGTTTCCATCCGGTCGAGCATCTGGAGGCCGCGCCGCTTGCGACTCAGCTTAGCCAACTCCTTGCCGCTCAGCACGGGGATGCTCGTGGTGTTCGTCGCCTGGAGATTCGGCCTGATGCGAGGACGAATCGCCTGATCCTGATCGGCACGCGGCAGCGGGTCGAGGATGCGATCGAGCTGGCCGGGTCGTTGGACATTCCGTTGGCGCTGGAGACGCGGCTCTACCCGCTCACGATCGCCTCGCCCGAACGGTTGGACCGGATCCTGCAAGAGTTGACGGGGGAGCTGCGTGTCCGCCAGCAGTACCGCTCATCCGTCGATCGGGAAGCCAACCTGCTGATCGTGACCGCCACGGCCGAGATCCACCAGCGGGCCGAGGAATTGGCCCGACGCCTGGATGTCGCGCCGCGCCCGGAACAGAGTCCGATTCGTTTTTACAAGATTCGGAACAGTACGGCCGTCGACATCCTGGCCACGATCCGGGCGATCGAGGGCGAGGGTGGAATCGAGAGCCTGATCGTGGGCGACCGGAGCGAATCCAACGGTTCAGCACCCGGTAACCGGTCGGGTTCAGGTGATCAACCATCGGGCTCGAACCCGGCCCCCGGCCCGGAACCAAATGCGCCTCCGGGCGACAGTCCACCCCTGCCTACGACTACCGACGGCATTCCAGGGGCGGGGGCACTTCCGGGGGCGGGGGCGGTTCCGGGGGCGGTTCCGGGGGCGGGGGCGGGGGCGGGAGTTCATCGCGGGCTCGGTCGCGTGACAGCGGATCATGCGACCAACAGTTTGATCGTGGTCGGGGAACCGGCGGTCCAGCAGGTTTACGCTCAGTTGATCGAGCTTTTGGATCGACGTCGACCGCAGGTACTGATCGAGGTGACGTTGGTGACGCTGGACACCTCCGGTGGCCACTCGGTGGGCGTGGAGATCGGCCGGGTGACTGACATCGGTGGCGATGGTCAGGTCCTGACCTTCAGTTCATTCGGTTTGAGCGATGTGAACCCGACCACGGGCCAGTTAGCGATCAGGCCGGGACTTGGGTTTAACGGGGCGGTGTTGAGTCCGGACATTGCGGACATCGTGATCCGTGCCGTGGCGACCGACTCCAAGGCGCAGGTGGTTTCGGCACCGAAGATTCTGGTGAACGACAATGCGACAGGCATTTTGACCAGTGTCAACGAGGCGCCTTTTACAAGCATCAACGCCTCGCAGACCGTCGCGACCACGAGCTTTGCCGGATTCGCCTCCGCGGGGACGACCATCTCCATGACCCCCCACATCAGTGAGGGCGACCACCTGCACCTTCGCTACTCGGTGAACCTCAGCAGCTTTACCGGCGAGTCAGCCGACGGGGTGCCGCCGCCTCGCCAGACCAACACGGTCACCAGTGAGATCACGATTCCGGACGGGCACACGATCGTCATCGGCGGCTTGAATCGTCGGGATTCGAGTGAGTCGGCCACGAAGATTCCGATCCTGGGCGATCTCCCGGCCCTCAAACACCTGTTCCGGAGCCAGACGGTCAACCACAGCGATTCGACGCTATTTGCGTTCGTACGGCCCGTGATCCTCCGTGATGATGAGTTTCGCGACCTGAAACACCTGTCCCGACAGGATGCCCGCAACGCGGGGATACCCGCTGATTATCCGGAAAGCTCGCCGATGCTTATCAAGTGATCCCGCCCCGGCCTCGTCAGCCGGTCCGGTTGGGGCTCGCCAGTAAATGAACCGCTCGATTGTCTGGAGGATCGCCGGTGTCCGGCCCGCAGCCACAACTCGACCACACCCTGCAATCTCCCGCAGTTTGCGTTGATGTTGCCTCATCCCAAGAGGGGGGCCAGTCGATCGGTGCGATGACTGAACCACCCATCAGCCCGCCGCTCTCGTCGGACGATGAAGCCAAACTTCATCGCCTGGCCGAATCGACCGGGATTGAGTTCTGCCGGGATCTGGTCGGTCGCCCAGCGTCGATGGCCTTTACCCACCGCATCCCCATCGCCTTTGCCCGCCGTTATCTGTTGTTGGGGCTCGCTTCGGACTCGAAAGATCATGAAGAGCTGGCCGTAGCGGCGGGTTCTTCCGAGGGGCTCGCCCATCTGGATGTGGTTTCGCGATATCTCCGCCGCCCGGTGGCGCCGATCCTGGCCTCGCCGTCGAGCGTGCTGACAGCCATCAACCTGGCCTACCAGCAGAATACCCGAGAAGTCCAGACCGTCATCGACAAGCTCGACCGGACACAGGTGCTGGCCCAGATCAGTGAGCTTGGGTCGCGCGACGATCTGCTCGATACCGCCTCGCGCGCCCCGGTGATACAGCTGGTGAATCTGATCCTGTTCGAGGCCGTCAAGCAACTGGCCAGCGACATCCACATACAACCGTACGAAGATCGACTGGTCGTCCGTACCCGGATCGATGGCACACTTTTTGACTCCCACATGCTGCCCAAGGGCGTTCAGGATGAAGTCATCAGCCGGTTGAAGGTCATGGGCGGCATGAATATCGCCGAGCGGCGGTTGGCTCAGGATGGTCGGGCCACAGTCCAAGTCGGCGACCGCATCATCGATCTGCGCATCGCCTCGCTTCCGACCAGCCACGGCGAGCGCGTGGTCATTCGACTGCTTGACAAAAGCGCGCGACTTTACTCGCTCGACGAGCTGGGGATGCCGCCGGAATCTCTCCAGATCTTCCAGAGGCTCATCCATATCGAGCATGGATTGATCCTGGTGACCGGTCCGACGGGTAGCGGCAAGTCCACCACACTCTACGGCGCCTTGCAGGAACTCAACGGCACAGCGCTCAACATCTTGACGCTGGAGGATCCGATCGAGTACCAGTTGCCCGGCATCAGCCAGACCCAGGTCAGCGACCGCAAGGGCATGACGTTCTCAAGCGGCCTACGGCACGTGTTGCGACAGGATCCCGACATCATCATGGTCGGAGAAATCCGCGATCGCGATACGGCGGTCATGGCCATTCAGTCGGCCCTGACCGGCCATTTGGTTTTCAGCACGCTCCATACCAACGATTCGGCGAGCGCCATGATCCGATTGCTCGACCTGGGCATCGAACCCTACCTGGTCGCCAGCAGCGTGATCGGAATCCTGGCCCAACGTTTGGTGCGGCGGATCTGCGACGACTGTGCTCGGCCGTATACGCCTACGGCCGAGGAGTTGAAGCGAATCGGTCTGAACTCAAAGACGCCCTGCGATTCCTGTCGAATCGGCGTCGGTTGCGAGCGCTGCCGCCGTTCCGGGTATCGAGGACGCGTGGGGTTGTTCGAGCTTCTGGTCATCGATGAGGCGATTCGCGAACTGGTTCAGCAGCGAGCCACCGCGGCGAGAATACTTTCAGCCGCCACCGCCAGGGGGATGCAGACGATTCGCCAGACGGGCAGTCAGAAGCTCCTGGAGGGCGTTACCACGATCAGCGAGGTTGTCCGAGTGACCGCGCGCGCGACCGGCTGAAGCCACCGGTCGGGAGAGCACAACGATTGACGGTGTTTTACTACAAAGCGTTGGAAGGTGAATCCACCTCGCCCGCCCGTGGCACGGTCGCGGCCGACAGTCCTCGATCGGCACGGGATATGCTGCGCTCACGTGGCCTGCGCATCCTTTCGCTTCAGACCGCGCAGCCTGCGACGCGTCCTGGGCTGATTCACCTGCTGGGCCGCAAGCGCTCGAGCCAGCTTCCACTGTTCATCCGTGAGTTGGCTACCCTGCTTGCCGTGGGCGTGCCGGTCGCCGAGGCGTTGTCCACGATTTCTCGACAGTTGCGTGGGCCGTTTCGGACATCGGTCGAGCAACTTCGCGAAGGTGTGCTGGCCGGCCTGAGCCTGGCCGAGGCCATGCGACAGCAACCACTGGTCTTCGATGCCCTGTGCAGTCACCTGGTCGCCGTCGGCGAGGATGCGGGCAATCTTGATGAGACGCTCGCTCACCTGGCTGACTTTCAGGATCGCCAGACTCAGCTCAAAGGTAAACTTGGCAGCGCCTTGCTGTACCCCGCGATCGTCATGCTGATGGCCATCGGCGTGAGCATCTTCTTGATGACCTATGTGGTCCCGCGCTTGCTTGAAGGGCTGGCCGAGGCCGACCGCGCCGTTCCCTGGCCCACACAAGTGGTGATGTCGCTAAGCGACCTCCTGGTCCGTTTCGGCTGGCTCCTGTCGCTGATCGGCCTTGGCCTGGTCATCGGCCTCTGCGCCATTCTTGCCATCCCATCGGTGAAACGCATCTGGCACCGCCTGATCTTTCGTCTGCCGCTGATCGGTCCGCTTCTGGTCAAGCAGCAGATTTCGCGCCTGGCGATCGTGCTCTCAACACTGCTCAAAGCCGGCATCATGTTCACCCGCGCCTTTGAAATCGTTGATCGATCGACCAGCAACCTGGCCGTTCAAAGCGCATTGCGTCAGGGCAACAAGCTCATCATCGCCGGCCACTCGATCGCCTCGGCCCTGGAAGCCACCCGGCTTTTTCCTCCGACGGTGGTCCATGTCTTTGGCGTGGGCGAACAATCTGGCCGCCTCGAAGAAATGCTCGACCGCCTGGCCGTTGACTACGACCGTCAGGTCAACATCGCCACCACACGGCTGACAACCGCCCTGGAACCGCTGCTGATCATCTTCCTGGTCTGCTTCATCGGGTTGATCGCCTTTGCCACTATCCTGCCCATGCTGGAGGCCGGCCATGTACTTTAGCGCTTCGCCTATCGCCAAGAACGCTTTCCCTCCGATGACAAGTCGCAGCCGCCATCGCCGCGGGTTCAACCTGGTGGAAATGATGGTGGTGCTGGTCCTGATCGGCCTGCTGGCCGGCCTGGTCACGGTCAATGTACGCAGCTACATGGTGACCGGTCGCCAGAACGCGGCCAAGGCGGAAATCCGCACCCTGGCCAACGCCATCGAAACGTTCAATACGCTACACGGCCGCTACCCCACGAACGATGAGGGGCTTGAGATTCTGACTTCCAGCGGTCCGCGGCAGCCCGAGCGACTGATCGATCGCGTCCCTCTGGACCCATGGGGCAATCCGTACCAGTACAACTCACCGGGGCGCAATGGCGAGCCGTTCGAGATCATCAGTTTCGGGGCCGATGGTCGACCCGGCGGCGCTCCTGGAAGTGCGGATGCCGAGATATCCAGTCTCGATCTGCGTAACGAATAAACCACGGCAACGGCCGTCGCGGCATCGCCGGCCCCCGGCCCCCGGCCCCCGGCCCCCGGCCGACCCATCAGACGTGAGACACGCCAGAAAGTTCCTGCATGCGACGACTCGTGGGATTCAGTCTGATCGAAGTCCTGGCCGTTCTGCTGCTGATGGCATTGCTGGGCGGCCTGGTCCATTTCACGCTGAGAGGCAAAGTGGCCGTGGATAAAATCGACGAGGCCGGCCGTGAACTGCAGTTCTTGGACCAGACCGCTCGTGCCCGTGCTCGGAGGTTCGATGAACCGCGGAATCTGCTGTTCGATCTTTCGCAAAACTCAGTCACGTCAGCCCCGATTGATGATCGCCAGCGCCGCCGCAGCACGGTTGCGCTGGGAGCGGGCATCACGATCGATGCCATCTGGCTGGTCGACCGACCGGTGCGCCACGGCACGCTGGCCCTGCCGATATCCGGGCAGGGATACTCAACCAGCTATGGCATCACACTACGAATGGAGCATCGCCAGACAATCTTGACCCGTTACTGGATGGTGGTCGGGCTTACCGGCCAATGGATACCCATGAATGATCAGGATGCCCTTGAAAATACCCTCGCATCGCTTCGCTAGCGGAGTGACGTTGATTGAACTGCTGGGCGCGTTGGCGCTGATGGCTTCGGTCTTGGTCGCCCTGTTGACCGCGCAGGCCCGTTACGCCCGGCAGAGCCATGAGACGCGCCTTCGGCTTCAGGCGATCGAAGCCACCGATACGCTCCTGACCCAATGGTGGACTGAAACCGGCGCTATTCCCGCGCCCGAATCGGGTTGGTTGGATACCGATCCGCCCCTGGCCTGGCGCACCCATCGGATCGATCGGCCCGACGCCCAGCTTCTTGCCGCCCAGATCGTCCTCCTCGATATCCTCCGGCCGACGCCACCGGGGATTTCCCCAGGAGTCGCCGATGGGCGACCGTCGTTCGGTCTCGACCAGGAACCCCTTGTCCGCATCGAGTTGCTCGTGCCGGACCTGCGCGAGTCAGAAGTAACGGAGAACGAGTCGAGCCCATGAGCATCTTTGCATATCCAAGTTCGCCAGCCTCATCGTGTCGATCCTGCGGGGGTCGCGGCTTTACGCTCGTCGAGATGCTCGGCACGCTTGCACTGACCGCGATCGTTGCGGGCGGGGTTCTGACGGTGACCACCGGCCTCTATCGCAGTGCTCAAGTCCTGAGGGCCTCAGCGCCGGCGGAGCGCACGGACCTGGCGCCGCTGATCGAGTTGCTGAGCCATGATCTGGTTCATGCCCAGGCGATTCAGACCGATCAAGAGGGCATCTCGATTGTGAGTCGGATTAGCCTGGACCCCACGACCCACGCCTGGTGCCTTGCTCCTTCCCGGGTCCGATATGAGATCTTCCAAGTGGATACGGTGCCCGGTCATTCGCTGGCGTGGCTGATTCGTCGCCAATGGTTGATCGGCCAACCGCTGGCTGACCTGCGCTCGGATGGTGCTGATGCCCAGTTCATTCTGCCCGGAATCGACGGTATCGAGTTGCATCTTGATGACCAGCACCGATATGCCCAACTTCGCCTCAGACCACAGACAACATCCGATCGCACAGACTCCCGTGAACGCGGTCTGCCATCAATCTCCACACAGTCACTGAGTATTGTTCTGGATTGACCGGGAATGGCTCAAGCAACTATGAGTAACCGCATCCGAACATCTCGAGGATACGTCCTGCTGCTTGTGCTGCTGATGCTTCCATTGGCGTCCGTGGCCATGGCATCGGTGGCCAGAATCACGTTGTCTGAGGCGTTGGAGGCATCGAACCGACAGGATGAACTGCAGCGCAAGTGGGTGGGCGTGACCGTACGTCAGACTCTGGCCCGACAACTTCCTGCGATTCTCGAAGCCTCCCTGCCGGACCATGAACCGCCGCCGCCAACTCTTCACCGAACCCTCGATCTCGGTCAGGTGAATCTGCGCATCCGTCTGACCGATGAACAGGCTCGTGTCCATGTCCAACGCCTTTTGACCAACCACAATGATGACCGAATCCACACCGCCGCGCTGATCCAACAGTTGATCGATCCCCGCTACGGAATGGTTGGGATTAGAATTCAGCCCTCTGATGTTCATGCAACGCCCCGGACGCTTCGTCCGGAGTTGGCAAGCCGCTTCACCAACAACCGGGAACTCCAGCTCTGGTCGTTCGGCCAGCTCTTCACCGTCGATCGGCTGGATCCTGCGTGGCTCGTTCCCGAGAGCCCGGATCAACCGGCATTGATGGATCAACTCACGCTCTGGTCCGATGGTCGGGTCAACCTCTTCACCGCTGAGGCCGAGGCCATCCGGATCGCCTGCTCACCGGCGATCGATGAGCGAATTGTGCAGAATCTACTGGACCTGCGCGATCAGTTTCCCAATCACAGTCTGGATGCGATTCTCGGCCGGATGGAGTTGGAGCGCTCGCAGCGTCGCTTTCTGGGCCAGGCTCTGACCGATCGCTCTGATGTCTATGGCATCTGGATCCGCCTGGAACTGGCTGATCGCGTGGAGACCAGCGCCCTGTTCATCCAAGTCCGAAATCAGACAGCCTCACGAATATCGCAATTCAAATGGTAGGGATGGCATGCTTTCGATCCGAAACACCAAACGACTGCTCTACGGCTTCTCGTTCCTCAGCGTGCTTGGCGCAGCGGGATTCTGGGTTTACGTAACCCGACCGATGACACTTCCCGATACCCCGCATCGACCGGAACGCCAGGAGACCCAAGGTCTCAATCAGGCCCAGACGCCAAGCATCCCATCAGCGGCTCAGTGGACCGCGCTGGGCGAGTTGGACCTTCGCCGTCGGCTTTTCGACCCCGTCGCCGTCGTTCGCGAGGAGCCTCCGCCCCCGCCGCCTCCGCCGATGACCGTGAGGCTGGTCGGCACCATCGTCGAGCCCGGCCAGTCACTGGCGATTTTCACCACCCGTGGCGGGAGCACTCAGATCATCAGCCCGGGCCAGACCCTGGAAGACATCACCCTCTTGGAGGTCGAAGCCAAACAGGTCACTATTCAGCGTTTCGGCCAGACTCTGACGCTCAAGCTGGAGAATGCCTCATGAAAAACGCCCCTGCCGGAGCCCTGCTCTGGATCGATCGGCCGGCTTGGTCCCTGCTGATCGCCAGCGCCGAGTCCATTGAGCGAATCCAGATTGTGCCGACCGACCCTGACGGGCTGGCGTCGGGCGCCCGACAAGTGGCAGAGACCCTTGAAGCGCACGGCCTTGGCGGTCGACCCATCGGCCTGGGGCTGGCCAGCAGCGACTGCCTGTCGGCCTCAATACGAATCGACGACCTTCGCTCCCATCGACTGGGCGGCATTGGCAAACATCAGGCCTGGACCTTTCGCCTGGAAGAAGACCTTCCCATCGCCGCCGAAGATGTGGTCTGTGATTTCCACCCCCGCCGCCACAACGCCTTGGGGATCGCCTGTTGCACCCAGTGGCTGGCGCCTTACATCCAGCAGCTCGAAACCGCGGGGGTACCGGTCGCTTTCGCATCGCCTGTGGCACTGCTGGCCTGCAGTCAGCTGCTGAGTTCCAGCCAGCTGTCCGATGTCCGATTGCTTCTATGGCGCCACCACCGGCCGATCGAGGCCTTGGTCCTGACCGATGGCAGCGTGGACCAATGGCAGTGGCTCCCGACCCCTGCTCCCGAAAAGCTCGGAACACAATTCACAGCGTCGCCGGATCAAAATCGATTGCCGATGCTCGATCCTGTCGCCAGAATTCGACTCGCCTGCATGCTGCCGCCGGACACCAACACCGAATCACCGTCAAGTGATCCGAGCGAGGCCACCTCCCCGATCGCCTTGGCCGGCCCCGATTGGCCTGACGTGGAGGAATTGGCGCTGCCGGGCAGGCCCGTGCCCCTGAAAGTCAGAATGGTGGATACCGTCGAGATGGACCATGCCGCCGCACAGGCGACGGTCGCCATTCTCGATGGGCGGCGTTCACCTTGGATCGATCTACGCCGTGATGCGCTGGCGATCAAGAACCGGCTCGGCCCGTTGCGTACACCGTTGCTCACGATGACCCTCAGCCTGTTGCTGCTCTTCGGCTCGGTGATCGGCGGGTTGCTCTACCGATCGTGGCAATACGACGCAGAGGTGGAATCGCTACGACAGGAGCAGGCGACCGTTTTCACTCGGCTCTTCGCTCGACAGAGCGTACCCATCAGCATCCTCAGTCGCCTGGAAAGCGAAGCAGCGCGACTACAGGCTATCGGCCAGGATCCTGGTGATGTTCTGGCCGCCGGATCAGCGCTGCAGACGTTGTATGAAGCCTTGCGCCGACTGCCGGATGGTGAAGAGCTTCGCTTTCGCATCGTGGAGATGAATTTCACCAACCACGATCTGGTCATCGAGGGTCAGACCCGATCGCACGCCGATGCGGAGCGTCTTGCCGCCGCGCTGCGCCAACAGGGCGGCTTTCTGACGCAGCCACCTCGTACCGAAAGCCTGGCCACCCAAGGGGTGGCCTTTACGCTCAGCGCACGAAAATCGTCTGCGGCAGTATCGGACCGCGCCCCGATACCCACGACCGCGTTGACTGGAGGACGTCCATGAACGAGACCAAACGTACCATCGCGCTGCTGGCGATCATGATCGCAGCACTGGCCGGTACATCGCTCTGGGCGGGATTGAACCTCGCGCAGGCTCGTTTCAGCGCCCTGAGCGCCCAGGAGGAAACCCGGCGCATCAAGGAACTGGAGCAAACGATCCTCAGTCTACGCCAGCGACCGGCCCAGGTGGGAATCGAGCAGGTGGCGGATGTGGAACTGCTGACCCAGTTGGAGGCTTCGGCCCAGCGCGCCGGCCTGCTTCCCCGACAGTTGGACCGTATCCAGCCCGACAGCGAGCGCCGATTGGGGGATTCGGTCTATGTCGCCTATCCGACGCGGGTGAGTATCCGCCAGGCCTCGCTCGGACAGACCCTGACCCTGATGAATGACTTCATCGACCATATGCCCGGCTTCCGTGTGGCCGGGGTCCGCTTAGGCGCTCCGCGCGGCCAGGAGACTGGCAGCCAGTGGCGAGTCGAGTTGGTACTCGAACACCTGGTATATCAACCCCCCACCCAACGAGGTATCCGGCCGTGATGACCCTGACCCGCACGTTGACCGTCTTGTTGTTGCTCACCCAGATGCTCGGACTTTGCATCCTCAATGGATGTGCTGCTCGCGGCACGGCCAGCGATGCTTCCCATGGAGCGTTCGGGGCCTCCGGAAGTCGCGGTGGTGTTCTGCGTGTGGAGGACCGGACGCGAGATACGCCCACCGCTCAGCGGCTGACGGCGCAGGCGGTTGGGCTGATCGAAGAGAACCGTCTGGAGGAGGCCATGATCAAACTGGATGAGGCGCTGCAAGCCGATGTGATGTACGGACCCGCCCGCAATAATCGTGGCAAGGTCCTATTCCTCAACGGCGATCTGTATGCCTCAGCTTGGGAATTCCAGTACGCCGCTCAATTGATGCCCCATCAACCGGAACCCAAGAACAATCTCGGGTTGGTCATGGAGGCCGCCGGCCGCCTCAACGATGCGGTTGATCACTATACCAGCGCTTATGACCTGGCTCGTGACAACCCCGAAATCATTGCGAATCTCGCCCGTGCCCGGATTCGCAACGGGGACCAGGGAGCCGAGACCCGAGCCCTCTTGGAGGAATTGGTGCTCAGAGACAACCGTGATGAATGGTTGGAGTGGGCTCGCCGTAAGCTTTCCGTCATGCAACACCGGGAGTAACCGCCAGTGGCATCCAAGAAGCGCATGCAGACCCCAAAAGCACCGACCCCCCAGCCCACCTCCCCGGCCAACATCATCACGACCGACTCCATGCTCGCCAGCGGGTTCGGGTCGCGGCGTCAGACGGTTTATTTCTGGCTGGTCACGACCTTCGCGACCTTCCTGCTCGGGACAGCGGTGCTCAAGTGGCATCAGGTGCTGGACGATCCCTTCGCCAACCGCCAGCTGCTGGTCCCGGTGATTGTCGGCGAGATCATCTTCGGGCTGTGGCTGCTCATCGGAGCCTATCCAAGGATCACCCGGTACGCGGCCATTCTCGTCCTGCTCGTCTTTGCCGGATACAATATTCACCAGTGGATACACGGTGTGGCCGAATGCGGCTGCTTTGGACTGCTGCCGGTTCATCCGTCAGTGACCCTTACGATCGATACCGTGTTCCTGCTGGGCTTCTTCCTGACCGCGCCCGGACCGGCCCCAAGGCACGATTCCAGGATTCGGATTGCCGTAAACTCGTTATCGGCAATCGTCTTTCTGGCTTCACTGGGTCTGGTCCACTTCCATACCGGCGGCTCGACCAACCCGACAACAGGGCAGTCGGGGGCAGTGGAGATCGATTTACAGACGGCAACTGAGAAGAATGAACGGCACCAGGCAGCCGCACAGCCCGCGTCGCCCCCAACTGAGATTATGGTCGACATGGGATATCTTGAGCGGGAAGAGGAGCGAGTGGTCTATGTCACGATCGACAACCCCTCCATCCACCCGATCAACGTCGACCGCATTCATGTCGAATGTCAATGCACCGCGCCGGTCAACCCGTTGAATCTCGTGGAACCGGCCCGCACCGTCCAGTGGCCCGTACACTTCAAGGCGCCGAACCAGAGCGCACTCTATCGCAAACGCATCATCCTTAAGACCAGTCATCCGGACGTCCGCGAGATGACCATTATTTTCGTGGCCCGGATCGGTCTGCCGTTGGAAATTCTACCCTTGGGGGTGGAGCCTGAAGGCCCCAGGGCAGGAGAGCCGGCCCAAGCCGATCCTGACGGCGGCACGGGACATGTCACGGTGATCAACCATGGCCAGAGCCCGATCCGATTGCTCTACGCCACCACCAATATTCCGGATCTGGTCGTGGTCGTCCCTGCACTCGTCCTTGAGCCCGGCCACCACGCTCACCTGCCCATGAAGCGAAGGCAAACTCAGAATCAACCGACCCGCGCGACCATCACCATCCATACCAACTCGCGCCTCCAGCCCTCTGTCACCAACACTATCGAACCGCGGCCCGTGGTGGACTATGACCACCCTTTTCACACTCCATCGGTCTTCTGAAGACGGTCAAGCCGCAATCTCGTTCCGAGAGTCTCGTGCCTTGTAATCAAACGGTGAGATGTTGGATGCATCGCTGACTGTCTTATCACCTGATACATCAACGGGATCAGATCAGAAAAAATAGGCAAAATTGTCAAAGTGGTATTGACTCGCTATGACTGTTCGGATAACTTATTGGCCATCGCGACAGGGTGACCTCCGAGGGAACGGGGTCCTTTCGTCGGTCGCGATTGAGTGCATGACGACCCTCGCCTGTCCGGAACCTTTCCGCCTGCCTTCTGTGCGGCGGCCCCGGTCAGGCACATGACCCGGTGTCTGCTTGTGCTGTGCTGATGCACGGCGATGATCGCGACATCGTATAGATGAGATATCTGAAGTTCCTGTGAAGGGCTTCAAGATTGCGCGGCAGGAGCGTGCCGATCAATGGTTGAATCGGGCTGTGCCGCGTGACGGGCTGTCGTTGTAGCCATGCCACCCACCGAGCGGTTCGGTCGGGTCGGCCTGGCGGTATCCGTGTGCTCTCGCCAGCGATGGTTTCCGTGGTCCACCATTCCCCAAAAGGAGCGTGCATCATGCGCACTCACGATCCAGACGCTCAAGCTCGAAGTGCCCCCCGTGTTGGCGGCGCCGACTCCACCTTCTTCTTTGGTCGCCTCCGCATCCAGGTGATCCTTGTGGGCCTCTGCGTCGCCGCGGCATGCCTGCTCGGTCGCGGGGTGCAGGCGAACACCTTCGAGACCACTGATCCGGTGGAAATAGCCAACATCGCATTGGAGACTGAGGATCGTACGGCTTTGGCCGAGCATGCGGCGAGTGTCTATCAGCAGCAGCGTGCCGCCGACACCCTGGACCTGCCGGCGTGGGTTGGTGCGATGGAGTTGCTCGGCCGCGATGTTCCCGAGGCGACTCGAATTCTGATGCGTCAGGATGTGCTTGCCCACTTCGCATCCGATGATCCCTCGATCGTCGGGCTTGACCGGCAAGTGGTGGTCGGTGTCGGGGCGGCTTTGGTCAATCTGGGCGATCGCCCCGAGGCCGGCCGGGTGGCTGCGACCTGGGTAACCAGCTCGGAGAGCTACCTCCAGGCCGATGCCGCGCAGATGCGACGTCTGGCCTGGCTGACGCAACAGGCAGGCGAAGCGGGCCGCGATGCGCAACGGCGAATTATTACTCGACTGATCGATACTGACCTGGCCAATCCGGTCATCGCCCGACAGGCGGGCAGCGAGTACTGGTACAAGCTCGTTGAATTCCTGCGGCGTTCTCCGACACCCGAGCAGCGCGCCGCCTTGGCCACTGGTCTGCGTCAGGCGTTCCTTTCCGACGAGTCCGCCATCAGGGAGCTGAGCGCCTCATCGCTCTACCAGACAACCCAGGCCTTGTGGTGGTTGTTCGACCGCAATGATATGCCGTTGGAGACCTGGCTCTTCGGTCCGGCTCTGGTTGATGCCGAGGCTGATCCCGCCACACTCAACTGGCTGGCCTGGCGGCTCATCAAGGCCCCGCGCGC
>JAFIFY010000108.1 GCA_020831765.1 Phycisphaeraceae bacterium
AAAGCCGCCGCGGCCTGAGCCCAACACGACCGAAGCTTTGCTTGCCGCTTTCTCTCCAGGATGCGTCGCTTACGGCTTACTTGCCGGTTTCTTCACGATCGGCCGAATCGTTATCAGCGGCGTTGTCGATGGCGCTTCGCATTCTCGGGCTGACCGTCGCCGGCAAGGGCACTTGATACAGCAGTGTGTAGGCGATGGGCACAAACACGAGCATCAGAATCGAGCCCAGTGCGAGGCCGAACATGATGGTGACCGCCATCGCCGACCAGAACGAATCCTGAAGAAGCGGTATCACGCCAAGCACGGTGGTTCCGGCGGCCAGGGCGACCGGTCGGGCGCGTGAGACCGTGGCGTTGACGATCGCCCGCAGGTGATCCCGACACTTTTCCAGTTCCAGCGCGGCCTCATCAAGCAGGACGATGGCGTTCTTGATCATCATGCCCACGAGGCTCATCGTCCCGAGCAGGGCCATGAAGCTCAGGGGCAGCCCGGTGATGAGCAATCCAAGCGTCACGCCCACCAAAGCCAGCGGAACGACCAGGCCGATGATCAATGGCTGACGAAGGCCATTGAAAAGCAGCACCACGGTGATGAAGATCAGGGCGAACGCGGGGATGATTCCGGGGATCAGCGAAGCTTGGGATTTCGCTGAATCCTCGTATTCGCCGCCGAAGTCCAGTTCATATCCCGGCGGCAGGTCGATGGCCTGGATCGATGCCTGGACCGAATCCATCAGCGATGATGCCATGGTGGAAGGGACCGCGAGGACGGAGATGGTGCGGTGGCGATCGCGCCGCCAGATGATGGGGTCTTCCCAATCCAGGCGCAGGTCCCGGGCGACCTGCATGATCGGCGTGGACTCGGTGCCCAGCCTCGATCGGACCTGAAGCAGCCCGACATCATCGGCCAGCTCTCGGCGGTAGGCATCATCATGGCGGAAGATGATCGGAAGCAGGTGTTCATCTTCGCGATAGACACCGACTCGGACGCCATCATGGCCGCGCAGCGTGGCGCTGCCCACATCCGATCGCGAGATGCCCGTCCATCGTCCGCGCGCCTGGTCATACTCGATGACAAAGGTTCGCGAGGGCTCGCGCCAGTTGACATGGGATGCCAGCGTATCGGGCGATTCATCCACGATCGAGCGAATCCGCGATGCCAGCCGTCGAAGGGTCGGGATATCGGCATCGGCCGGGCCCGTGATCCGGGCCTCGAACGGCCAAGGCTTGTTCGGCCCGCTCATGAACGGGCGGACGATGATGCGGCCGTCGGGCATCCAGTTGGGCGCTTGCTCCCTGAGCTTTTCGGCGACCCGCCGGGCCTCGCGGACGGATCGGGTGTTGACGATCAACTGGGCGTAGGAGGCGTAGGGCATCTCGGGCGCAACCGGAAGATAGAAGCGGGGCGGCCCTCGCCCGATGAAGCTGGATACATCACGAATGCCTTCGATGGCCAGAAGGCGCTGTTCAAGCTCGCGGACATCCCGGTCGGTCTGTTGGATGCCGGTTCCTTCCCGCATCCAGTAATCCAGCATGAATTGCGTACGTTCGGCCTCGCCGAAAAATGAGCGATCCACCCATCCGAACGCCACGACCGTCACCGCCAACAGCAGCACCAGCCCGGCCACGGCGGCTGCGCGGCGACGGATGGCCAACATCAGACCAGCGCGTATCCAGCGCATGGAACGTGGCTCGCCCTGGTCCCCGGCCGATGCGTCCGTTCGGCCCAGCAGTCCGATGCACATCAGCGGCGCCACTGTGATCGAAAGCGCCCAACTGAGCATCAGCGAGATCGCCACGACCTGAAAGAGGCTCTGGCAGTATTCGCCGACGTTGGACCGCGCTGCGTAGATCGGAAAGAAAGCCAGGACGGCGATGACCGTTGCGCCAAAGAGCGGCCATGCGGGCTGTGATGCCGCTTGGATCGCCGCTTGCACGCGGTCCATGCCACGCCGGATGCGCACCAGCATGCCATCGGCCACCACGATCGCATTGTCCACCATCATTCCCATGGCCACGACCAGCGCGCCCAGCGATACCCGTTGAAGGTCGATTTCCCAAAGGTGCATGGCGGTGAAGCTGCCGATGATGCTGAACAGCAGGCCCGATGTCCCCACGACCACGGCCATGCGCCAGCCCATCGCGATCCAGATGACCACCACGACGATCAAGACCGCCATGATGAGGTTGCGGGTGAAGGAATTGATGGCACCGCGGATCAGGTCACTCTGCCAACTGATGCGCTCGATCTCGATGCCGATCGGCAGGTCGGCTTTCATTTCGTTCAGCCGGTGCTCAAGGTCCAGGCCCAGTTGAACGACGTTGTAGCCCGAGATGTTGGATACAGCCACCGCGATCGCCGGGTGTCCGTTCCAGCGGAGAATCTCCGTGGGCGGATCGACATAACCCCGCCGCACCGTGGCGACATCGCGAACCCGAAGCAGTCCGGTCGCGCCCCGTGCGGTGGAAGGTTGCCCGGCGATCAGCAGATCGCCGATATCCTCCGGGCTGCGAAATTCGCCCGTCGGGACAAAGCGAATGCGTTGACCCTGAACATCCATCGCCCCGGCCGGAACCACCATGTTCTGCTGCTGGAGCGTCTGCCGCACATCCGAGGTCGTCAGCCCCAGGCCCGCCATCTGTGCCGGCGATGTCTGAACATAAATGCATCGCTCCTGCACACCCCAGAGCTTGACACTGGCCACACCGCGAACCAGGCTCAGTTCATTGCGGATGTCATCGGCGTAGCGCTCCAGTTCGGCGGGCGTAAAGCCATCACCAATCACCGCGAAAAGAAAGCCGAACACATCGCCAAAGTCATCGCCCACCATCGGCTCGCTGACGCCGGGCGGAAGCTTCGGGGTCGCATCCCTCACGTACTTACGCAGGTTGTCCCATATCTGGGGCAAACGTTCGGACCGGACCGATTCGCTCAGATTCACCTTGATGATCGAAAGGCCGGGCCGGCTCAGCGATTCGAGAAAGTCGATCTCCGGCAACCTCTGGATGGCCAGCTCGAGCCGGTCGGTGACTTCTTTCTCGACCTCGACCGCCGAAGCCCCCGGATACGCGGTGATCACCGTAGCGCTCTTGACCGTGAACTCGGGGTCTTCCAGGCGGCCCAACTGGAAAAAGGAGAGCAGCCCTGACAGGAGCAGCAGCGCCAGGAAGACCCATGTGATGGTGGGGTACTTGACCGCTCGTTCCGGCAATTTCATGATTCGCCCCCGCCCCCGGAAGCGCCCCCGGAACCGCCCCCGCCCCCGGAAGCGCCCCCGGAACCGCCCCCGCCCCCGGAAGCGCCCCCGCCCCCGGAAGCGCCCCCGGCCCCGGCCCCGGAAGCGTCATCGGTCTCCAGA
>JAFIFY010000113.1 GCA_020831765.1 Phycisphaeraceae bacterium
GCTTACCATTCCCCTTACCGATCGCCTGGTCATCTGGCCGCTTTTCTGGCGGTATCGCGGCCGCTTTTTCATGGCCCACCTCGATTGCGCCGGCGGCAAGCTCGAGTGGCGCATCGAGCAGCCGAGTGAAGATGCGATGGCTCATGCCGCGCACTTCGATCCCGACTCACTGGAAGGGCTGACTCGCAAGTTCACATGAACCCGTGTGCGGGCGTTCGGCGATGAGACTCACGTCTTCCGCCCCGGCCTCGTTTCACCATCCAGCCCCATCTCGGCCGAAATTGATCGGATGCGGGTATGATGCTTTTAACTGGAAATCGAATCGCGCCGTAAAGCTTTCGATCATCAAAACTGGCCTTTGGAACCAGACATGGATGACATGGCCGTTCTCCATCCTTTCAAGCTCGATAATCCCTTCTCAGGTGGGTTCAAGCGATGGTTATTCGGCGCGACGGCACCCACGATCGAGCGAATGCTCAAGTTTCCGGCCATGAACCAGGTCTACGCCGCGGCGGCCCGGGATACCACGGATCGTCCCTTTTATGACAAAGTGATTGATGTTTTTCGGGTGAAGATCAAGGTCGAGGCCGAAGACCTGGCCAAGATCGCCCGAAGCGGACCGCTGGTTGTGGTCGCCAACCATCCCCTCGGCGGCATCGAGGGACTGGCGATGCTCTCGGTGGTGGCCAAGGTTCGCACCGATGTTCGCATGATGAGCAATTACCTGCTCCAGATCATGCCGCGCCTTCGGCCTCACTTCATCTTTGTGGATCCGTTCAACACCCCCAGCGCCATTCGCAAGAATATCGCAGGCACGCGACAGTGCATGGACTGGGTTCGCGCGGGCCACTGCCTTTCTTGTTTTCCGGCCGGCGAAGTCTCGAGCCTGAGCCTGCGCACACGGAGCATCACCGATCCACGATGGAGCCCCGCTTTCTATCGCGTGGCTCGACAGGCCGGCGCCACCATCCTGCCGATGTTCTGGGAGGGACGAAACAGTGACCTGTTCCAGTTCGTCGGGCTGATCCATCCCCGACTGCGGACGGCGCTTTTGACCTGTGAAATGATGCGGCTCTTCGATGCCACACTGTCGGTGCGGATCGGCAATCCGATTCCGTGGACCAGGCTCCAGGACATCGGCGATCAGGCCGGCGCTGTGGAGTATGTGCGCATGCGCACCTACATGCTCCGCGAGCGCGAAACACCGCAAGCTCTACGCACTGGATCGATGACCACCGCGAAGAAGGGCCGGATCGAAGAGCCGATCGCCCCGGCGGTACCGATCGATAAGCTGGTCGAGAACCTTGGGCAGCTTCCCGAATCGCAACTGCTGGTGCGGTCGGGTGAGTACGAAGTCTACTGGGGCAGGGCGCATCAGCTTCCCAACATCCTTCACGAGATCGGCAGGCTTCGCGAGATGGCTTTTCGCCCGGTCGGCGAGGGCACCGGCCGCGCGGTGGACCTCGATCAGTTCGATGGTTACTACGTGCATCTTCTTGTCTGGCATCGCATCAAGCGGCAGATCATCGGGGCTTATCGCCTTGGCTTGAGCGAGGAGATCATTCCGGCGTTCGGCAAATCGGGGCTGTATACCACGACGTTGTTCCGATTTGAAGACCGCCTGCTTTCGCAGATTCGTCCGGCCATCGAACTGGGTCGTTCGTTCGTCCATCCCGCGTTTCAAAAGGAATATGCGCCGCTGCTGCTGCTGTGGCGCGGCATCGGCGTGTTCATCGCCCAGCGGCCGGAGTACCGTCGGCTGTTCGGCCCGGTCAGCATCAGCAACGAGTACAAGTCGATGACCAAGCATCTGCTGATGGCGTTTCTTCGCTTGAACCGCTTCCACCTGGACCTGAGCCGCCTGATCCGGCCCCGTAATCCACCCAAGCAACGTACATCGGCCTACTTCAACACTCATGTCGCCGGGCGGGCGGTCCGCGATATCGATGAAGTCAACGAACTGGTCCGCGAGATCGAATCCAATCGCCGAAGCATGCCCGTTCTGCTCCGGCAGTACCTTAAGCTCAACGGCCGCCTGCTGGCCTTCAATGTCGACCCCGATTTCGGTGATGTGCTTGATGGCCTGATGCTGATCGATCTGACGGAGGTTGATCGCGGCATTCTGTGTAAGTACATGGGCAACGAGACCGCCGCCAGCTTCCTGGCCCATCACGGCATCCATATCGAACCAAAAGTCATCGATCGAGCGCGTGAGGAATCGCCAGTCGGACGGATCGCCTCGTCCTCGACGTCCGCCACCGCCCCCTCGGCCGACAACTGAACCGTTCGTGACACTGCGTTCCGACAATCAAACCTCCACCCCCAGGCGACATGAATCAGACACAGCGATGGATCACCGCGGCGGGCGCGGTCCTGGTGGCCACCGGGATCGCGATGGACGCCTTTGGCGCTCATGCCCTGGAACATCGTATCTCCGAGCGCATGCTGGATGTCCACGCCACGGCCGCGCGTTATCACATGCTCCACGGTCTGGCGATCCTGATCATCGGCCTGGCCCGGCATCGACTCGATCGCATCGCCGCGCACACAGCGCTGGCCTGCTTCGCCTTCGGATTGATGGCGTTTTCCGCTTCGCTCTATGCCATGGCGATCAGCGATGGCGGTTTCCGTGCCGGCCTGATCGTGCCCATCGGCGGCGCTGGCTATATATTCGGCTGGCTGACACTGGCCTGGGCCGCGTTTCGCTCCCCTCCTCGCGTCGATGCGCCCGCCAAGTGAACCCGTCGGCTCAGGCGATCAAGGGCGCCAGTGGTGTGATGGCCACATCCACAGCGCCACGGACACTGGTGGTGTAGATGGCATGCGCCCCATCGGGCGAGATCTGTGGATGCGGATCGAGATGGAATGCGCGCAGTTCGCGCGGCTCGATCGGAGGCATCGGCATGGCCGAGGCTATGGCAAGCTCGCGGCCGGTTTTCCGATCGAAGAACCAGACCGCGCATGGCCTGTCTTCTGACCAGCGGTACGGGTGATAGTCGCCCACATAGAGCCTTCGCCGGGCGCAACAGTGGGCGTGTATCAGGGGGCGGGGCCAGATCAGGCTGCGCGGCCGATCGCCCACCGGGCGGGTCACATCCACCTCATAGACCCCGTCCCGATAGTCGCACCAGTTGACCATGCCATCGGGCGTCCACCATTCGTGACAACTCTCACAGTTGTGGTTGAACCAGAGATCGCTCTGCACCGGTTCGAATCGTGTTCCCCCTCGGTCCATCAGCCACATGCGTATGTCGATGTTGCCCTTCTCGCCGCTGACCGGGTCATGCCAGGGCCCTTGACCGATCATGAACAGATCAGGATCGATCGGCGAGAACATCGCATGGTGGTAGTTGCGGAAGAACCATCGCAGCGGCGTCACCTCCCCGGTGCGCCGGTCCGCCACCGCGATCAGCCATCGATTACCGATCGCCGCATCCAGCAGGAAGTGCCGCCCATCGGCTGACATGGTCAACGTTGTGACCAGCCGATCGAGCCGACGATTGGCGATCAGCTCATCGGGCAAGCGAAATACCCGTTCCGGCGGGCCATTCACCGGCTGCATGTAGATCGATTCGTTGACGGGAACGTAAACCCTGTCGCCCTCGGGCAGGACCAGGGGGTTGCCGCCCGGCACGATATGCGGAAAATGAACCATGCGCGGCTCATCGGCATCCAGACAGCATGCCGCCAGCGTCCAACTCCGCGTGGGCGGCGATGCGACCGTGAACCACAGCCACCGACCGTCCCGCGATAGACTGGGCGTCGTGTAATAGTTCGAGCGCTGAAACGGGCCAGCCCTGCGAGTCAGGATGAAGCTCTCCACACCCGAGTCCGGATCACGCCATGATTCAAAATAAGGATGTCGGGTCAGATCAATCGACAAGGTCAAAAGCTCCTGGTCCGGGATGCAGCGCACAGTGGATCGAAGGGGTGAACGACGATACCAGGGCGAATACTGCCTGCCCGGGCCGTTCCCGGCCATTGGTTTCCCGGCCGGTAACGCTTCCCCACAAGCCACCTTGCGTTGCCCATTTACAGTTGGCCGTGCATTGATCTCCGGGGCTGGGCGTTATCCCGCGTTCACACGCAGAAAGGATGTCTGATGCCAAACCCACTCCACCTTTCCCTGACGGCGCTCCCGGCCATCTTCATTGCCCTGCTCCTTGGCTCGCCGGCCTTTTGCGCACCGACGAACAATCCCGTCGAGCGGTTCGGCCTGGCGTGGGCGGATGCGTTGCCGTGGTCAAATGTGGTCAATATCCGGGAGATTGATGGCCGGGACTGGGCAAGCCGGCTCGACGCGGCACAGGAAAAGCTTGGCCGGCGAGGCGGTGTGGTCTTTTTCCCGGCCGGCACGTACGAATTCAACCGGGACATCATCATCCGCGATCGCATCATTCTCCGTGGACAGTGCCCGGAAGAGCAGACCGATGCCCGAAAGGAAGACTATCGGCTTGCTTCGAGAATCCAGTTCCCGAAATTCCGCCCCAGCCTCGAAGGCGATGGCACGCCCCATGACAGCAGCTTCAGGCGAATCCGCACCGCCGACCCGGAGACCGATTCCAATCTGGGCGTGGTCAATCTGCACATCGACTACGGGACGATCGAATTCGCCGACGGCGAGGATTTCAAGGCCGGACGCAACCGGCTGGTGTTCGGTTGCATCCTGACCCACGCGATCCGGCTGAATCCGAACGTACCGGATCGGGAGATCGGCCAGCACGCGTGGCAACGCTACCCGCTTCGTCACCACGGCGCGATCAACATCTTCACGGAGGAAAATGCGCTGGCCGCCAACAATCGTCTGCCTCCGAGCACGGACCATTACCGCATGCCCGGCTATCTCGTGCAAAGCCGACAGGGGCCGGTCGAGTTCAATGTGCTCTTCGATTTCGACAATCGCTCGGGCATCCGCATCAACACCTATGCCATCGGGGGCGCGGGCACGCGTGATCCGCACGGGACGCCGGAAACACACCCCCAGGGCTTTCGCAAAGGCATCATCATCCGCGAGAACTACATCTGGCACACCGGCCGGGGCGCGATCGCGTTTTCCGCTGATGGCGCGAATGTGTCATTCAACGTCAGCCGCATGGAACCCAACTTCCAACGCTTCACCCACACCGGCATGCACCAGTCCTATGGATCGTCCACCAACGGCAACCGGGCCATGATGATCCGAGGCTGGAACAACCACATCGAGGGCAACGACTACACGGTCTATCGCAACACGGCCGCCGACGGCGTCTACCCGATCAACTGTGGCGAGGGACTGATGCACGAGGGGCACGCCAACTCCACGATCCGCAACTTGACCATGCTGAACAATCGCGGCAACGCCTACCTCTCGCTCTATAAGACCGCCGGCATTGATGGCCTGCGCATCGAAGGGAATGACATTCGCACCCATGGCGGAATCTCGGCGATCTACGTCGACTCGGACCGCACCTGGGATCGACACCCCGTGCGAAATGTCCAGATCCTCAACAACACCACCGCCGGGAGCGGCATCACCATCAGTGGCGAACCGGCGGAGAACAATAACATCCGAGGCAATCGTCACATCGGCGATGAGCCGGGCGCGATAATCATCATGGCCGAAGACGTCAAAATCGAAGAAAACCGGAACTACCGGATCGAGCACCGCGAGCTTCGATTGCGGACGCGATGATCCTTCGGGGGGATTCGCAGATTCCGCAGGTTCCGGGGGTTCACGGATTCCGGGGGGCCGGGGTTCCGGGGGGTCGGCCGACGCCGCGATGCCACGTCCAGCTTGATTCGCGTCGATCCGACGATACGCTTACTCGGACGATTTCGCAGCGCCCGACCCGCCCGGAGGCTGGATCATGGCAGAGCTTTCGCATCACCTGTTCAGCAGACTGGGCACGACTGTTCATCTGCAGAGTGTGGGGTATGGCCGCGCTGCGATCATGGCCGCTTTCCTGATGCTGGCCGGCGCGGCGACATTCGCCAACGATCAGACACCCCCGCCCAACGAAGAGCAGCTTCGGCAGTGGGTGCAGGACCTGACCTCGCCGCAGTTCACGGTTCGCGAGCAGGCCCAGGAGCAGCTTACCGAAGCGGGGTTTCGGGCGGAGCGTGTTCTCCGCGAGGTTCTTGATTCGGAGGATGTTGAACAGCAACTGTTCGCTACGCAACGGGTCGATGAGCTTGAAACCATACGTAAACGCCATGCGCTTAGTCTTCGTCATCACTTCTACTTCAACCAGTTCGACCAGCAGGGAGGCTCATTCCTATGGCGGGATCATGATCGAAGGATCCATCGCCGCAAGCTGGTGGTGAGCCCACGGACTCAGGCGTTGTACGTGTTCACCCCTACTTCAGTCGAGGCCAAGTCACTGTCCAACGGGCAGGTTCGATGGAATCAGGCTGAGCGCGAGGAGGGGAATCATGCCCGGTGGGACACCCTGTCCAGCGATTTCTGGCTGGTGCGCGACCGGATCGTCTTCAACCGGTTCGTGGATTGGAGAACAAGCCACCCGGCCGCGATCATGCTGGGCGATGGCGAGCTCAAAGAATTTCGTCTGCCCGCCGGTCTCAACGGCTCGATCGAAGCGGTATTTGATCATCGCATCATTCTGCGAAGTTTGGACTCATCGGCTTTCATCGCCATCCACGCGATGACGGGAAAGAAACTCTGGACGGCTGAACTGGTAACCACAACACAACCTAACGCCACCACGCCCGTTCGGATCGGCGACACGATGCTGGTCTGGAACTTCCGTGGCATCCATCGATTCGATCTGCGAAACGGGCTGAGCCAAGGACTGCTTGCCATTGATCGAGGTGATCTGCCGGACCCGACCGAAGAAGTCGCATGGGACACCCACAGCCAACAGGCTTCCAGCCATCGTCTTGTTGTGGCCGGCGATCGTCTCTTGCTGCTTGCTGGCGGTCACGTTGAGGCGATCAGCATCGAAACCGGCCGTCGGCTCTGGCATATGGAGATGGAGCCACGACCACGCAAGCCTGAACTTTTGCGGGATTGGGAATTCGCGCAACTTCCCGAACCTGTTGCCGATCGCCGTGATGATCGAGCCCCACGTGCCCTCGTGGACCCGCGGGGCGAATGGCTGATTCTCCATCGTGAAGACCGGGTTATGTGCCTTAGTCTCAAGGATGGCCGGGAGCGCTGGCAGGTGATGGCGGAATCGGTCCTGCCGCTGGAAATTACCGATCCGAGTCTCAACCGAGCTTTTTCGCGTGGCGGATTCGCCGGCGACCCCATCCTGGCCCAGCCGTGGGTGCTGCTGCCAAGCCAGGTCGGCTTCGTTGCATTGGAGATCGAAACCGGCCGTGAGGCGTGGCGTATCGCCACCGACATGGCCCCCTTACATGCGGTGCTTCACGACCGTGTACTGTATTTCTCAACTTTCTGGTCGAACAATTATCCGAACACCCCATCGAAGGCTGTTTCCGGCCTGGTCGCGGCCAAGCTCCCGCCGCCGCCGTCTGAGGACTGATGCTCGCTGGTTGGATGTTCGGTCTGTAGGATTACTTGGGCGAATCGCGACGAAATAGGAGAAACAAGGGTGTTTAGTGATATCCAGCGAATCATGCCGCCAACCGGGCTCGCCCGTCGATGCTCCGCGTTCCTTCAAACGGTCGCCGCGCTTCTGGTTGCCGCTTTGGTGTTCGGCAGCACATCGGCCACAGCCAACGACCATGCACCCCCGCCGAGTGAAGATCAGCTTCGGCAGTGGGTTCAGGATCTGGCTTCGCCGCAGTTCACGGTTCGCGAGCAGGCCCAGAAGCAGCTTACCGAAGCGGGGTTCCGGGCCGAGCGGGTGCTTCACGAGATTCTGGATTCGGAGGATGTCGAGCAGCAGGCCTTCGCCGCGCGGCGGATCGAGGAACTGGATACGGAACGCAATCGTCTGATCCTCAACCTGCGTCATCGCCAGTACTTCAGCCGGTTCACCCAGCAGGGCGGCTCGATCGAGTGGCGGGTTTCGGCGGATTCGGGGCGATTCTGGCGTTATAGTGGTCTCCTGGTCAGCCCGGAGACCGGCGCGATCTATACGCTGGAGGGGAATACGGCTGAAGCGCGGGCGATTGCCGATGGCCGTGTCCGCTGGTCCACGGAAGAAGAGGAGGAAGGTCGGGGGATTATTCGCCGAATGGCTCACTCGGATGGAGAAGCTTGGCTGCTGCGCGATCGGATTATCTTCAATCACCACATCGATTGGAACACGAGCGTGCCTTCGGTCATGAGCCTGGCCGATGGCAAGGTCGAGCCGATCAAGTTGCCCGAGGGTTTCAGCGGCCGAATCCATGCCGTGTTCGACCACCGCATCATCATGACCGACCAGGAAGGATCAACCTTCATCGCAATTCATGTGGTCACCGGCAAGAAGCTCTG
Organism: Phycisphaeraceae bacterium; assembly: GCA_020831765.1. Lineage (GTDB taxonomy): Bacteria > Planctomycetota > Phycisphaerae > Phycisphaerales > Phycisphaeraceae > JAFIFY01. Next base: position 8,384 of record JAFIFY010000113.1, read on the forward strand.
GAAGGCCGAGCTCAACACGCGGCATCACCACAACATCAGCTTGCCGGTCCGGATCGGCGACACCATGATTATCTGGGTTCGCCGGAACATCCAGCGTATCGACCTGGAAACCGGCAAGGTCCATGAAGCACGGGCCATCGATCGTGACGGCGAGCCCGACCCGGCATCCGGCATCCCCTGGAGCACGACCAACCGCCAACTGGTAAGTCACAATCTGGCCGCCGCGGGTAACCGCCTGATTCTGATGGCCGGAGAGCACATCGAGTCGGTCGATGTGGAATCAGGCAAAAGGCTCTGGCACACGGAGCTGGAGCCGCCGCCGGCGCGGCCACTGAGCGCGTGGGAAGAAGCACGCCTTGCCGAGGGCGAGCAAATTGCCACTCGTGACGATACCCGTGCCCCCGAGCACCTGGTGGACCCGAACGGGCAATGGATCGTCCTGGCCCGCGCGGACCGCATCGTCTGCCTGAACCTGGCCGATGGCAAAGTCCGCTGGCAGGTCCTGGCCAACTCGATCCTACCGACGGAGATTACCGATCCGGATTCTGAACGATGGTGGTGGCGAGACAGGGGATTCAGCGGCCAGCCGCTCTTCTGCGAGCCCTGGGCGCTCCTGGCCACGCCGGTGGGCGTCGTGGCTCTGGATATTGAGACCGGCCGCGAAGCATGGCGCATCGCGACCCGACGACAGGTTGACCGCCTGGCTCTTCATGATCGGGTGCTCTATCTCATGGCCGATTCCCACCTTGAACGCCAACAGGCACCACCGGGTGCTGTCTCGGGACTGGTCGCGGCCAAGCTGCCGCCGGCACCTTCCGGGGCCGGGGAGTAAGACCCGGTCCCGGAATCCAGGGCTGGAGAGCCGCTGCCTCCTCAAACCGCGGAGCCTCAACCGGGGCATTGAGCGCCCGTTGCCTTACGGCCGGGGCACGGCGGGCTTGGCCCATTCGGGCAGGCCGGCACGCTGGCGGATCAGCCAATCGGGAATCGGGCCGAACGGATAACCGGCATTGGGGACGAACAGGCCGATCTCGCCCTGGTTCCGCTCAAGATCCAACTCATCGCCCTTGAGTTCCAGCACGGTTCGCCCGGCTCGCGCGACGCGGGCGTAGACCGTGTCGGCTTCCTCATCGATGCCGCCGGCGAAGGTGATCTCATCCTCGCCCACACGAACGCCGCCGGGGATGGCCCGCATCTCCGGGGTGCGCGATCCGTGGGGGTAGAGCACGGTGATGAATTCGCTGGATTCGCCCTCGACCGTCAGGCGGATGCCCTTGGTCGATTCCGGCCCGCGGTTGTTGTGCGTGAAGTCGTGGCGGCCGAACTCGAATTCCCTGGGTGTTGCGACAAAGAGGGTCAGCCGGTCGAAGCGGATCGTATCCCCCCGCCGCTCGGCGCGATTGCCGTAAACATGCAGGCAATAGGTGGCGTTCACCTTCGGGCCGTCGTGCTGATCGCGGATGACAAAGTAATCCTCATCGCCGCCTTTGACCTGCACGATGGTTCGCCGGTAGCGCAGCGGTGTCTCGAAGACCTGCTCGGGCAGCCAGGTGTTCCAATCTTCCGGCGGCCACTCGGTGGTGATGCGCAAGCGCGGGCTTTCCACCTGCCCGATTGCAACGTCAGCGACCGGCCCGGTCTTGATCGCAATAGTTCGTTCGTAGCCATCCATGTTGGCCCAGGGCAACTTCTCGGTGTGGAACGCCACACGATTGTGCATGTGTTCCTGGCCGGCACGGGGGCTGTAGCTGACATGGTGATCCACCGCGATCAAGCGGGCCCGCGCGGCGTAATGGATGCTCAACTGATCGCCGTGGTAGTGTCCCCGATTCGGGCCGGCCTTGAACGCCAGGTAATTCTCTCGATCCGTGCCGGGTCGATTGCGGAAAACCACGCCGAAACCGGGGAGTTCTTCGGTTACGCGGCCGCGCACGCTGCCGGAGATGCGCGGTCCGGGCGGGTGGGTGTCGCCGCCGGGATGGCTGATGCGATTATTCGGGCCATCGGGCACGGAAACAGCCAGCAGGAACGCCTCGGTGGCGCGGTATCGCTCCAGTCGGGTGATGTCGATGTCGTAATACTGGCGGAGAATTGGGGCGAGTTGGCGATAGATGCCGGCGGAATGGTTCTGATAGCCCGGGCATTCCTGGCCCGCTCCGCCGGGCAGCGTGATGGTGTGGTAGAGGTCCTCGAGGATGACCTGCTCGACACGGTCACGGATGATATGGAACTGCGGGTGATCGCGCAGGCTGGCACCCAGCGCGATGGGCCGCTTCATGAAGTCGGTGTAGAAGTTGGGATTCTCCGGCGACCAGAAGTTCCAGTAGCTTCCGAACATGTCCGGATCGAGCATGACCTGGACACGGGTGAGCAACTGGATCGAAGGTCGCTCACGGCCGGCATTCTGAAGCTCACGCCGGCCCTGCTGGCGCCAGAATCCGGTCGGATTGACATTACCACTGTAAAAGTCCTCACCGGCGAACCGCCCTTCCACGCCGGGCCACTCGGTGATGTAATCGTGCATGATCTTGTCCAGTGGCTGGAAGGCGACGCGCCGGACGTAGCCCTTGATCGGGTCATTTCGCCCACCATCGGCCGGTGCCAGATCCGCGGGCCCGACCATGAGCATCCACAGCCTCGCGCCCCGGAAAGTCGGGCAGTGCAGCCCGGCGAAATCACCGCTGGGCTTGACCTTGGCCAGGACAAGATTGTCGTGCGGCCATATCCACTGGCCGGCGCGGGCCACCAGCGCCCCGGTGAAACGCTGTCCATCACCAGCGCCGAAGAACCAGCCATGATCGTACGACTGCGTCCAGCGCGGCATGAGCATGACCAGTGTGTCGCCCAGCCGGGTCTCGCCGTACACCAGCCGCGATGGCGGGGCCGGAGCGCGGCCATCAGCGCCGGAACCCATGATCCGCACCAGGGCTCGGTCCGGCTTCCAGCCGTGGGCGATGTCGATGATCCAATGATCATCGCGGCTCATCTCATGCCGCTCGTGAATTTCCAGATGCCGATGCCCCGGGGCCAGCCGAACGGTCACCTCGCTGAAACTGCTGATGTCCTGATCGATGCCCGCCTTCCCCTCCCACTCGTAGCGCAGCCGAATCTTGGCGAACAACGGACCATCACCGATCACCTGGGAATCGAAGCCGGTCAGCTTTCGGTCGGTCACCCACTGGGATTGACCCAGCCAGGGCCCCCGCCCATCACGCAGTGCCAGGACCGGAGCGCGCGGCTGATCCAGCGCCATTCGGCGAGGCACGCGGAAACTCACCACCCCGTTGGAGAGCTCATGAAAGTCACCCTCCTCGCGAAGTCGCACCAGCGGGTCACCGGCCCCGGCGCCGGCACCCCGACCATCCAGTGACACTTCAAATCGCTTGCTCTGGCCGGCCCCGATCGTCGTCGCCACCCAGATATCGGCCTGCTGAATCCGCTCGATCGAGCCCTGGTGAATCTCCAGTTGATGCCTGACGACCCGCCCATCCTCACGTACCACAAGATTGCGGCCATCCGCGTTGTTGGGCAGTTCCACCTTCAGCCGGACCAGCTCATTTTCATAGTCGCCGGCGATGTTGTTAAGCGTCCAGGAAAGTTCGGCCTTGGCCTCGATGGTTCCAAAGACGGGGAGCAGAACCCACAGCAGGGCAAGCAGTCGGGGAGTGGTCATGGCGGGCAACCTCATCGAAGGGAAACGAAAAACAACTCATCCCCGGAGACTTCTCAAGGGAAAGCGACGATGCCCTGCCATTATTGCCGATTAAGCCGTTCCGCGGGTACCCGAGTCTTCACGGGGCTCACAGGCCCGCTTGGCCGAGAGCGTCCCGGGGCCGAAGGTCAGCACATTTTTGCCGTTGCGCTTGGATTGGATCAACATCATGTCGGCCACCCGGATCAGCTCGTCGGGCGTGCGGCCGTCCCAGGGGAAGGTGGCCAGGCCGGCGGAGATGGTCAGCCGGTCCAGTGCCTGGTCGGCCAGCTTGGGAAATCGATGCTGGCAGACGGCGCGTTGGAATCGCTCGGCGGCGTGGGCGACATCCACCGGGTGGCGGCTGCCCGGCAGGCGCTTGGGCTCCTTGTCCCAGAACACCACGGCGAATTCATCCCCGCCGATGCGGGCGACGATGTCATGGGCCCGGACACTCGATGCCATGAGCCTGGCGGTCTCAATGAGCACGTCATCGCCCGCCCCATGGCCATAGGCATCGTTGTATTGCTTGAAGTCATCGATATCAAACAGCATCAGCGTCACATTGAAACGCGCCTGGGCGGCATGACTGAGAATCTGATGGAGAAAGTGCCGGAAATATCGGCGGTTGTAAAGGCTGGTCAATTCATCGTGATACGCCAGGCGGTGCATGCCCCGCAGGTGCTGGCCCAGCGCCAACCAACGCGAGAGCCACTGTGCCCAGGATTCCAGAACAATCACCGACCGGGCATCCCGACGGCAGGTCAGCACACCCAGGGGTTCACCGGCATACTCCATCTCGACGGTCTGGCGTTGACCGTCGATCGCCGCGTCCGTGCCGGGCTTCAACAGTTGGACATCTTCGAGCCGGGACTGATCGCGAACGATCCGCAAGGCCATGTCCGTGATATCAGCGGGTCGGCTGAGCAACTGGTCCACCAGGTCGATATCACCAAGCTTCTGGCCGGATTCCACGGCATGCCCAGCGGATTCTGAAGTCGCCAACGACCCACCGGCATCGGGCGCCTCAACAGGCCCCTCGGGACGAAACCGCTCATCCATATCCCGGCCCAGAAGACGCGCGGTCAAGTTGGATTCGATCTCGGCCAGCGCCTGGCGGAGTTGCTCGATGCCCTGACCGTCATCGCCCAGGTCAACGCGATCCCAGGAAAGCACCACTTCCGAATCTTTGCTCGCCGGCGTTCCTGAATCGTCCGGGCGATCATGGTCGTTCGAGTCGGGGATGTGGTCCGGCCCGATCGATCGCACGGTCTGCTCGTCACGCCCATGGTGGCCGCCCGAGGCTGACGCATCGCGGTTGGTCGGTCCCGGGGTCGAAGCGTGGCCCTGCCCCGCCCGGCCGATTCGCTTAGCCGATCCGGCCTGGCCGTTGTCCGGGTGCTGAATGATTCCCGGGCCGACGGGATACTCCGGCTCCGGGCCGGAGGCGGCGCTGATCGCGGCGCGGATCACGTGCAGGAGGTCTTCGGGCGTGGGCGGGGTGCGCAGACCGGCAAAACATCCGATCCGGAGCAGTTCGCGGGCTTCAGACTCCTGACTGGGATCGGCCACCACGACCACATGGGTTTCCGGATGTGTGGCCCACATGCCGTGGATGCAGGAGATCGTGTGCTCGAGCGAGCGATGGATCCCGGCGATGACCAGGGGACACACCGGCCGATCCCGAAGGGTGTTGAGCACCGCCAACAGGCTGGGCAGTTCGAGAAGCTGGTGTTCGCCGGGCAGCCGGCGAACCGCGCGTCGAACATCGTGAACCGCCGATTCCTCCAGACCCGCGGCAACGATCACACACCGGCCCGAGGGGACGGCGAGTTCAATCGAGGATTCAGACTTAACTTGGCTCATCGACGCTCGTTTCTGGTCTCAACCCGCGAATTCCCAACATGTCCTGACGCCGCCCAACGTCTGAACCTGCTGGCCGCATGCATAATCAGATCACTCCATAGGCCCAAAGACAAGCGCGGCGGAGCCCGAAAAGGAGTCGGTCATCACCGCGTAGACGGCCTAATCGCTCCAGTTTGACATTTTTCCCGGGCGAACGATGCATTGGTCGTCCTTTTCGTGCTGAGGCAGCCGACCTCGCACACGCTGACCCGGAAGGCAACAAGCGCTCGCGCGGCCAATTAGTCCCTGGGGGACTGCTCCATCCTACGCCATGCCAAGGGTCGCGGTTCAGGCCAGCCAGAAGGCCCGCGGTCCCAAGCGGCCCGCCGCCTCGTCCGACTTCGAGACCGGAAGTATGATCCCGGCTCAGGCATTGGGCGGATCGGAAGCATCATTGGTGTGGAGTAGTTCGGCGGTCCTCAAGCGATTGAACTGGCCGGTATAGAGCTTGTGATAGCGGCCGCGCCTGGCCAGCAGCCCGCGGTGGTCGCCCTGCTCGACGATCCGGCCCTTGTCGATGACCACGATCTGGGTGGCGTTCCGGATGGTCGAAAGACGATGGGCGATGATGAAGCTGATCCGGCCGGCCAGCAGAACCGACATCGCCCGTTGAATGATCTGTTCGGTCTGGGTATCGATCGAGCTGGTCGCCTCATCCATGATGAGGATTGGTGGATCGCCCAGAACCGCCCGCGCGAAGCTGACCAGTTGCCTCTGACCGGTCGAAAGCCGATTGCCCCCCTGCCCGACAGGGGCATCCAGCCCTTCATCCAGTTGTTCGATGAAATCCATGGCCCCCACCAGCCGCGCGGCTTCCTCGATTCGCTCATCGGTGGCGTCAAGCATGCCGTAACGGATATTCTCCCGGATCGTGCCCGTAAAAAGCTGCGGTGATTGCAGCACCACACCCTGGCGACTTTGCAGCCAGGCCAGGCTCCGCTGCCGGTAATCGGTGCCGTCAAGCAGAATGCGGCCGCGCGATGGTTCATAGAACCGGGCCAGCAGGCTGATGATCGTGGTCTTCCCCCCGCCGGTCGGGCCGACCAGGGCGATGCTCTGTCCCCGATGGGCTTCCAGATCAAGATCGCGCAATACCCACTCATCATGCCGATAGGCAAAGCTGACCTGCTCGAATCGAACATGTTCGATCCGATCGGGCAGGCCATCGTCGGCGTGATCCGGGCTTCGCGCTTGCGGTGAAGCCGCATGTGCCGCGATGCGCGCCTGGACGTCGGGTGAATCGACGATATCCGGCGTCGTATCGAGCAACTGCACCACCCGTTCGGCCGCCGCCTGGGCCGCGAGCATTTCGGTCAGATTCCGGGCCGTTTCGCGGATCGGAACGGGAAGCAGCTTGGCGTAGTAACTGAAGCTCACCAGCGTACCCAGCGTCATGACCCCGGCCAGCACCCGCCCCGATCCCAGGAAGATCGCCATGGCCTCGCCGAGGCTGACCAGGACCAGCACGATCGGCAGATACATCGCCGTCTGCAGCGCATGCCGCCGTGATACTTCGTACATCGCCCGACTCTGAACCATGAAACGCTCAAGGTGGTCCCGCTCCCGCGCCAGCGTCTTGGTGGTGCGAATTCCGGAGATGCCTTCGTTGTACTCGGCGGTGAGCAGGGAGTTGATCCGCCGCGCCTCCCGGTGCGATACCAGAATTCGCCGCTGAAAATAACCGCTAACCCAGACCAGAAGCGGAATGACCAGCAACACCGCACCGGCGACATACCAATCCAGAATCAGCATCATCACGGCGACGGCGATCAACAGGCACCCACCCCAGAGCAGGTCCAGCAGCGCCCAGCCGATGATCCGCGCCAGGCGATCGGTATCACCCGTCAGTCGAGCCATCAACCAGCCGACGTTGTGGTGGTCGAAGAAGTTGAACCCAAGTTCCTGCAGATGATTGAAGGCGGCCTGGCGTATGTCGTGGGCCATGTTGGCCGCGATCCGTCCCCCCAGCGATACGAAGCCGTAGATGCCGACGCAGAACACGATCGCCATCAGCAGGTAAATCAACGCAAAAGGCAGGATGCTTGAGAACGAAGCCCCCTCGGCCAGCAGGTCGATCACATGCTTGATCAGAATCGGCATGCCCGCGTCTATGGTCGCAATGCCCAGAGCGGCGAATCCCAAGCCCACCAGGGTGCGTCGATAGGGACGGGCGAACCGAAGTATCCGCGCCCACAGCTTCAGGTCCAGCCGCCGCGCCACTTTGTCGCTCAGGGCCGTCTCATCCGACATCGTCCACATCCCCCTTCCGTCCAACCTCTTCACGACGATCGCCGGACGACTCATCAAGCTCATCGGCCAGGTCGCGTTCGACGTCATTCTGGATGTGCCAGAGCCTTCGATACAGCCCCGGGCGGTCGATCAGGTCCTCGTGGCTGCCCTGCTGTGTGACGGACCCGTTCTCGATGACGAAGACGATGTCGGTCTGGGCAAGCGTTGAGAGCCGGTGGGCGATCAACATGGTGGTTCGTCGCCCGCGCCGATGCCGCAGGGCGTCGAGTATGGCCAGTTCGGTATCGGTATCCACCGCGGACAACGCATCATCGAGCACCAGGACGGGCGGATCCTTGACCAGCGCGCGTGCCAGAACGATCCGCTGGCGTTGCCCACCGGAAAGCCGCACACCCCGCTCACCGACCACCGTCTCATACCCATCGTGAAAGCCGGCGATGGTTTCGTGGACCGCCGCATCCTGCGCCGCCCGAACCAGCCGGGATTCATCGACCATTCTCGCCTCCATGCCCAGCTCGATGTTCTCGCGGACCGATCTGCTGTAGAGGAACGGCTCCTGCAACACGACGCTGATTCGTGAGCGGACATCCGCGCGGCGAAGATCGGCGATATCCACGCCATCGAGCCGAATTCGCCCGGACTCAGGATCATAAAGCCGCATCAACAGCGCGATCAGCGTGCTTTTTCCAGCGGCGCTGGGGCCCAGCAGACCCACCGTGCAACCGGCCGGAATCATCATGCTCAGGTTCTGGAGCACCGGCGAAGCACCGAATGAGAAATTCACGGATTCGAAGTCGATCCGCCCGAGCAGGGGATCCGGCAAGGCACGGCAACGGTCCGGCTCCGGATCGACCTCCTCCTCGCGGTCCAGAATCTCCCGGATGCGGCCGACAGCCACCATCGCCTTGCCCATGTCCGAAAGTATCCGCCCCATCTGCCGAACCGGCCAGAGTAGCATCTGCACATAAGCCAGAAACGCGAACAGTTCGCCAATGGTCAATCGTCCCTCCACCACGAACCACGCGCCCCCCAGGAGAACCAGGCCCAACTGGAGCATGCAGATCAGCTCCGAGAGCGACCAGTATTGGGCCATCACCCGATACACCTTCAGGTTCCAGTCACGGTAATCACGGTTGGGGCCACCGAAGCGCTCGATCTCATATCCCGCGCGACCGAACGCGCGAACCACACGGATGTTGGTCAGGTTCTCCTGCAAGGTCGAGGTCATTCGTCCTTCGGCCTCGTCCGAAGACTTGAACACGTGCTTGACCTTGAAGAAGAAATACGCCGCGAAGATCACCAGCAACGGCATCAGCAACAACGCCACCAGCGTCATGGCGGGATTGAGCCAAAGCATGAACGGCACGACCAGCACCAATAGCAGCACCGCGCGGCCAAGTTCCACACCCTGCGCGGCAAAGAACGTCCGAACCGTCTCGACGTCGGAGGTGCATCGCTGCACCGTATCGCCGGTCTCCGCTCCCTGGTGGTACTCCGTCGGCAACCGCTGGAGATGGTCATACAGGTGGTCGCGCAGGCGCCTGGCGATATGCTCGCTGGCCTCGGCCGCCCATCGACCCTTCAGATAATTCAGACCCCCACCCACGGCGACCAGCGTCACCAGCAGCAGAGCCAAAAGCCAGACATGGTCCAGCACCACGCCCGGCCCTCCGAGTTCGATCAGCAGGCGGTTATCCGCGCCTCGATCGGCGGTGACCTCCAGCGTCGCGAACAGGGCATCGATCACCAGTGCCGGGATCAGCGGCTCAACAAAGCCGACCAACGTCGCCAGCATCAACGCGCCGATCGCCAGCCCGAACCGCCTTCGCTGTCCAAGGGTCAATTGCCAGAGATGTCGAAGACCGCTGGTTTTCATGGAGAATGCGGCAAGAGGAACGACCCACGCCGGCCCGGCGGTCTGGTCGGGCAACAACCGGCCCGGAAAAGCGGGGACACGATCCCGCACCCGCCTGAATCCGGGCAAGCATCTTAACCACCATCGTTCCGCGGGATTGGGAGCAGCCACGACGGTTCAGGCATGCTCGGGAGAGGACGATGTATCCTTCTGGGGGCGGGCATGGCCCAAGGCGTCCGACCCCGGCATCCCGATACCGTTGAGCGTGGCCTCACGGTTGACAACTGCCAGCCCTAAAGATAGATATTAGGGACTGGAAGGCCACGGCGACTCCGGGCCGAGCCTCTTCCTCCCGAGGTCCGTCCGGGCCCAGCACCACCCAAGGAGCGCTGCCTTGAGTATTCTCACCAAAGTCTTTGCCGTTCTGGTGACCATCATGGTCGTGGCCCTGGTTGCCTTGCTCATTCCACATGCGGCCAACCAGCCGGCCTACCGCGAGATCATCGATCGGGAGCGATCGGCACGTCAGGCCGCCGAGGCGGCCCTTACTCTTGAAAACAACGCCCTGCAGGCCCGCCTGACCAGGCAAGCTGAGGAAATCAGCAGGCTGGGCGAGGTCCAGGCGGATTTGACGGCGACCGCCGATCGGCTCAATCGCGAGTTGCAGGAGGTCCGACGCCGCGCCGATGCCCATCAGCTCAACGAGCGGCGGTTGACCGAATCCAACGAGGGCCTCCGGCAGGAGAATCAGCGCCTTCTGGATCTCTACAACACCGAGAAGCAGGCCAAGGAACGTGCCCTTGAAACGCAGAACACGGATCAACGTCGGATCGCCGAGCTCGAGACGCAGCTTCTGGAGGTTCGCGCCCAGGAAGGCAATCTCCGTCGTCAGGTCCGCTTCATGGAAGAGCAGTTGGCGGTGATCGAGGGCCGGATGCGCGAGATGACGGCCCGTGCCGATCAGCTTCCCGAGCCGTACAAGGGCATGGTCACGGGTACGGCCGCGACGATGCCCGAGTTTGATGCCAACCCCGCGATCCAGGGCCGGGTCGCCCGCGTGGCCAGTGAGGGCGGGCAGGTCTTCGTGCAGATCAACGTGGGAACCAACGACCGCGTTCAGCCGCAGATGCGGTTCATGGTCCATCGAGACGGCAACTTCCTGGGGAACGTGATCATCAGCAAGGTCGATGAGCAGTCCGCCTCGGGCGTGCTTCGACTGGCGACGGGTGAAGTCAGGGTGGGCGACCGCGTCTACTCCGGCCCGGCCAACCCAAGCTGAGCCGCGCTCCTTCCCGTTTGTCGCAGTATTTCCCAACCCGCGAGATCGATCATGGCCAAAGCCGCAAGCCGAAAACGTGCCTCCTCCACCGCTCCGCCCAACGTCTATACGGTACTGCTGCTGGTGGCTTTCGTCGCGCTGCTCGCCGGTGTCGTCACCCTGTGGATCACCAACACGGATCTGACCGGTCAGGGCAACCCATTCCATATCGTGGATCGGACCACCGGCCGTTGAATCCTGCCGCCCCCCGGGGGCCATCAGCCTCTTTGGCCATGCCCATGGGCGGTTGCGCCAGCCGCCGCCGTAATCCGCTCAGGACGCCTCGTTCCCACGACTCCGGCCCCATCGAATCATCGCCTTCCCATCGGCCGCGCACCAGCGCTTGGGCGGCCGGTTTCGCCCGACGGCCGCTGAATGTAGAATGATTCCGGCAGGCGGCATGGAGGCGCTAGCGCCTGCCATGGAGTCACGGAAACCGGCATGAGGAGCCCGGTACGGCGGAAGACTCGCCCCATGGCCCCAGCGCCTATAAGGTTGACCCTATCTTGCTTTTCGACAACTTGAAAAAATGGTTCAGCGTCGATATGGGCATTGACCTGGGCACCTGCAATACGCTTGTGTGCGTTCGCGGTGAGGGCATCGTGCTCAATGAACCAAGCGTTGTGGCCGTCTACAAAGGCACCAACAAGGTCGTCAACGACGGACAGGCCGTGGGGCACGCGGCCAAGGTCATGTTGGGCAAGACGCCCGGATCGATCTCGGCGATCCGCCCGCTGAAGGACGGTGTGATTTCTGATTTCGAGATCACCGAGGCCATGCTTGGCTACTTCATCAGCAAGGTGCAGGGCCGCCATAACCTTTTCCGCCCCCGGGTTGTCATCGCCGTGCCCAGCGGCATCACCATTGTGGAAAAGCGCGCGGTCATGGAATCGGCCGTTCGGGCCGGTGCCCGGCGCGTGTATCTGATCGAAGAGCCCATGGCCGCGGGCATCGGCGCTGAGCTTCCGGTCGCCGAAGCCACCGCCTCGATGATCGTCGATATCGGTGGCGGCACCACCGAAGTCGCCATCATGTCGCTGGCCGACATCGCCCAGTGCCAGTCGGTCCGCGTGGCCGGCGACGACATGGACGAGGCGATCATCAACCACATGAAGCGGGCCTACAACCTCAATATCGGCGAGCAGACCGCCGAGCGCATCAAGATCGAGATCGGTTCGGCCGCGCCGCTTGCCGAGGAAAAATCGCTGGATGTGCGGGGCCGGGACATGATCTCCGGACTGCCGAGAAAAACCGTCATCACATCCGATGAAATCCGCGAAGCACTTCAGGAGCCGGTCCACGCCATCATCGAGGCGGTCACACGCACCCTCGAACAGACCGAGCCCGAACTTTCCGCCGACCTGGTCGATAACGGTGTCACCCTCGCCGGAGGGGGCGCGCTCCTGCGCGGACTCAATACGATCATCTCCGAGGCGACCGGGCTGGAAGTGCGCATCGCCGAAGACCCGCTGACCTGCGTCGCCCGGGGGACCGCGATCTATCTCGAACATCTTGAAGAGTGGAAAGGCACGCTTGAACAGGGCATGGAACTCTAAGCGGCCGGGCCGTCGGCATAAGCCTTCCCTCCCGCCAGGCGCGCAGACCTCGTGCCAGTGACCCGCCTCACGCTACACGTGAACACCGCGTAACCTTGCCGGCAGCGTTGCCAGCGCTGCGCGGGGAAGATCGGGTATCGCGATCTGATCGGCCATCTCAGGACGATGCCGCCGACACCATGCTTCCACAGCGCGGTAGCCGCTACGCACGGCCCCCTCCATCGTCGCCGGCCATCCCGTCCGGCACCAATCCCCGGCCATAAACCAGTCTTCCATCCCGATATCCGCATCGGGCCTCAAATCATCGATTCCCGGGCGAATGGCGAATGTGGCCCGCTTCTCCTTGATCACACGATGCCGCACGGGACGAATTCGCCGCGCCTCGGGAAAACACCGGCGGATTTCTTCCACGGCCATCCGCGCAATCACCTCACCGGGCTGATCGACCAGTCCCCGCGCCGCGCTGATCACACCATGCACGTGGCCACCCCCCTTGTCGAACACCCAGTGCAGCGGGCTTCCGATGAGTGCCGCCAGCGGCACGGGCAGAAACGGCCGGGCAAACCACAGATGCACGCCCACGATCGGTGAAACTTCAATTCGCTCCAACGGGCCAAGCTTCGACATGACCTTGGCCGGGGCGATCCGGCTCAGCCCATCAAATGGCAGGCAACTGATGACATGCGCGGCGGCGATCTCGCCCTTGTTCGTCCGCACGCTCCATCCGCCACCTGGACGTGGTTCGACGCTTTCAACCCGTGTTGAGCAGAGCATGGCATTGCCGGCCCGCTCGATCGCCCTGCCCGCGGGGTCATAGAGCTCCTGGAGCGAGCCCTTGGCCAAGCCAACTTCATAAGCCCGCCGATGGCCCAGGAAGCCATCACGAAATACGCGCATGGCGTAATCCGCCGCGGCGTTTCGGGGTTCCTCGTTGAGCGCGCTGATGATGACCGTCGTCCAGAACCGCTCGATCAGTCGCTCGCTCTGGCCGTGGATGCGAAGCCATGTGTGAAAGTCCGTGCGGTGCAGCGCGCTCAGTTCCGCCTCACCGAGCTTGAGCATCGCGTGCATCGCCCGCGACACCATCCACTTTTCCGATAGCTTCAGGAAGCCCAGGTCCGCCACCGATCCCATCAGGTGCAGCGGCGCCGGCAGTCCATCGGCCTCCAGCCGATCCATCCGGCCCCGCTCATCCACGAAATGGATCGTCCGATGCCAGCGAATCCGGTCCTCGACGCCGATACGCTGGTAAAAGTCGATCAGCGCGGTACAGCAACCCATCAGAACATGCTGACAGTTGTCCAGCCACTGGTTCTGTTCGACATCACGAAAGCTGCCGGCGCGTCCGCCCAGCCGGTCACGCATCTCCAGAAGGTGGCAATCCACACCAAGCTCGCCCAGCCGCACCGCCGCGGCCAGTCCGGCCAGCCCGCCACCCAGGATCACAACCTTGGCTGCCCTGAAGCTCAACGCGGACCACCTCGATGCCACGCCGCGCTGAACGCGATCGCCAGCTTCGACCAGCAACTGAGGCCGAGGCGTGAATGCAGCACCGCGGCCGGATCGGCGGCGATGCGATCCAGCAGGCCGCGATAAATCCGCATCATCGACCAGCATGTGGCCCGGCAGGCGGGTTGCAGTTGATCTTCGAGCATGGCGGATTGATCGTAGTACGACCGCGCCCGCTCGACCTGATGATGCATTAATCGCTCGAACCGCTCATCCGCCTCGCGGCGATTCACCATCGCCAGCAGCGAATCCTCATCCAGATCGTACCTCTGAAGATCATCCTGCGGCAGGTAGATTCGCCCCCGCTGCGCATCCTCGGCCACGTCCCGGAGAATGTTGGTCAATTGCAGCGCCATGCCACGCTTGATCGCCAGTTCACGCGTCTCCTGCCCGCCTTTGTAGCCCCAGATCGAGATGCATACCAATCCCACCGTACTGGCCACGTGATAGCAGTATCGCCGCAACGCATCAAAATGCTCATAGCGCGACCGCTCCTGGTCCATCCACTGGCCATCGATCATCTCGTGAAAATAGCGGGGCGAAATTTCGTAGTCTTCCACGGTGCGCCGAATCGCGGGCCAGAGCCGATGGTCCACCGGCGAATCAACGGCGGGCGGCTTGCCTTCGATCGCTTCGACCGTGCATTGGCGGAATTGCTCCAGGTTCAACCGCCGGGTCTCGATCGGCTCGCTGCCGTCGGCCAGATCGTCCGCGTGCCTCATCCACGCATAAATCGCGTAAAGCGCCGACCGGCGAGGCTCGGGAGTCAGCATCATGCCGTAATAGAAATTCCGGGCATGGGTCCGTGCCAACGCGCGACAATAACCCAACGATCCGGACAGGACCGTATCCGTACTTGTGCGTGGGCTCAGGCTGAGGGTCTTGACGTTCATGAATCAGCCACAGGACGGGCACTGACCCGACCAGGAATGAAACGGGACATCAGCACACGAAGCATCAGTCCCGCCTTCTTCAGTTTACCGATCCGAGGCCGTTGAGTCAGCGTGTCAAAGTCCTGCCGCTCGATCGCCCGGAGCACGGCCATCCCACCCCGGGAGAAAAGCTCGATATCCCCCCGGACCCGCCGATCCACCCGGGGCAGCAGTTCAAGCCCCTTTGTGAACAACGGCCAAGTCCGCTCGACCGCCTCCCGCATCGCCGCCTTGAACGCCGGACGAATCGCCCGAAGTCCGGGCCCGTCCGGCTGCCGTTGAACATTGCAGCTCCGGCAATTCTCACGCCGCTGCCCATCCTGCCGCACAGCCAGCACCATGGTCTGAATATCCAGCCCGTGGGCGCTGGCCACATCGCGCGGCAGGTAAACCCGATCACGCTCCAGAATATCCCGCCGAACGTCCTGCCAGAAATTGGCCAGTTGCAGGGCGGTGCAGGTAAAGTCGCTCAGCCGTTGCCGAGCCTCATCCCGATAGCCGCACAGATAGAGCACCAACCGCCCCACCGGGTCAGCGCTTCTTGTGCAGTAATCCAGCACCTGATCCCACGTGTCATATCGCGTGACCCGTTGATCCTGCTCGAACGCGCGGATCAGATCATCGAACGGCTTGATCGGCAGTTCGTGCTTTTGAATCGTTGGGTGCAGAGCCACGAAAACCGGGTGGCGAGGCTGCCCGTCAAAACACCCCTCCAATTCCCGACGCCACCAGGCCAGCAACTCGAGGCTCCGCTGCGGATCGCCCACTTCATCACCCAGGTCATCGGCCCAGCGACAGAACGAATACACATGCCGGAAATGGTCCCGGAGATCGCGAGGCAGCATCCAACTGACGACCGTGAAATTCTCGTAGTGCGTACGGGCAAGCTCCCGCACATAGGCCCCGGCCTGCTCGACCGACAGGCGCTCGCACCGATCCGGGCCATATCGATCAAGCTGGTCGAGAATGCTGCTCATGGCCATCAAGGGTCGTCGGGTGTCAGTCCCGATTCTCAGAAAAGGTCACTTCGGGGGGAACCTTTGGGGCATTCGGCGGAGTCCGGGGGTTACGGGGTGCCGGGGGTGGGGCATCATATCGATCAGGACCAGTCCGGCCAGCCGGTTGTCCGATGAGCATATCCTCGTTCCTCCAGCTTTCTGAACCCTGCATGGTTGAGCATGGCATCCGGCGCTGCATCAATCGGCGACTCGATCAGCACGTGCTCGAACTGCGCCTGCCGGCAGTATTCGATGGCCGCGCTGAGAATCCGTCGTCCCAGTCCATCGCCGCGGACATCCGGCCGGACGTAAAGCTCACGAACCACACCCACCTGTCCGAGCGAGACGACGCTGCCCATGGCCTCCAGCCGCCCGCGGCGGGCCACCAGGGTCTCGACGCGGGGTTCATCGAGGCTCAGGAATCCCGCCTCGACAGCGCTCCGCTTTTCCGCATCCGACCAAACCTGCCGCTCTCGGGCCCGCTCAAGCAGCAGTTCGCCCCATGGCTCCATCGCCGCGCGTGCCGGAATTATCTGCGCCTTGGGCTCATCCACCGGGCCGGGCCAGGCTTCCAGTCGCCAGAGCGCACTCCGGCCGATGCCCCATCCCGATTCGGTAAGCTTCGCTTCAACCTCCGCGGAAGCATCCAAACCATCGGCCACAAAGATCGCCTGGCAGCGATGACCTGGCGATTCGTGCCAGAGCGCCTCGATGACTTCGAGCTTCGGTGCGACCGTGGAAGCGTCCGTAAAAACCTCTCTCTCCGAGACAATGGCGAAATCGCCCGCGCCGCCCGGTCCTTCCAGCCGGGATACCAGCGCGGCCATGCCCGGACCTTCGACCACCTCGCAGAAAGTCTGGGCCACGATCCGCCTCGCCCGGACGACTTGCCGCCAGAGTGCATCCAGGTCCGTCGCTTCACGACTGGTGGCGATGGGCAGTTTCATCGGATCGAGCCTTCGGCGATCGATGCGCGATCGGCGGTTCGGGGCGCTTTGAAGTGCTCCAGCCAATCGACCATCGCCGCCAGTTCAAGGATATCGTCGTGAATCCGGGCCTGATGCGGATGGACGGATTCAGCCTCGCAGGGCGGCAATGCCGTAAGCACACGAACGCCGGTGAGCTTCTCCAGCCATTGCCGGTTGCCGGCCATCGACGGGTCATTCGATAGCGCGGTATCGGCCGGCATCCCATTGATCACCAGCCCGGCCACACGCAGCTTCGCTTCGCGCAATGCCCTTACTGTCAGGGCGGTGTGGTTCAGCGTGCCCAGGCCCGCGCGGCAAACCACCAACACCGGATAGTCCCACGCCACCATGAGGTCGAGCACCGTCCGTTGGGGCTCATCGGGGTCGATCGGGACCATGACGCCACCCACCCCCTCGATCAGGACGACATCCGATTGCTCATCGAGCATTTTCAGTGAGCGGTCCAATGCCTCATAGTCGATCGGCCGGCCCAGCTTTTCCGCCGCCGCCGCGGGGCTGAGGGGCGCGGCAAAGCGAATCGGGTTCACCACGTCAAGCGGCTGCCGACTGTCGGCGAAATGGGCAAGGGCCTCGGCATCCTCGCTGACCAGCCCTTCGCGGTCGCGGCGGCACCCGCTGGCCATTGGCTTGAGCGCACCGATGCGGATGCGCGGCTGCCGATCGCGCAACGCCCGGCAGATGGCGCAACTGACCACCGTCTTACCCACGCCGGTATCGGTTCCGGTCACGAACAACCCCGGTCGCGTTGGAGAGTAAGTCCCAAGAGTCATCCCCCGATCATACCCGCACCGCTCACTCGACGACCGGTTCGGGGTACCGCCTGGACATCTCCGCCACCCACCGGCCGCCACGGCTAAGCAACAGCTCGATCGCCTCCCGAACCGCGCCCCGTCCGCCAAGCGCCCGGGTGACGTAATCGGCCTCGCGACGAACCGCATCCACCGCATCGGCCACCGCGATCGAGAACCCGACCAGCCGCATCGCCGGCAGATCAATCACATCGTCCCCCATGAACGCCGTCTGTTGCGGGGCAATCCCCGCCGCATCGCAGATCGTTCGTAACGCTTCGGCCTTATCACTGATCCCCTGAAGCAGCCAGGGAATCCCAAGTTCCCGAACCCG
Source organism: Phycisphaeraceae bacterium (assembly GCA_020831765.1). Lineage (GTDB taxonomy): Bacteria > Planctomycetota > Phycisphaerae > Phycisphaerales > Phycisphaeraceae > JAFIFY01. The sequence goes on from JAFIFY010000113.1 coordinate 26,509, forward strand.
CAGCCGCACCCCTCGTGTGCTCCGACCGGTGATCACCGCCGTCAAAAGCCCCATCCGCCCGGCCGTCACCACACCCAGCCCATCCCGCACGTGATACCGCTTGGATTCCTCGCCCCGATCATTGGTCACGATCGAGCCATCGGTCAGCACCCCATCATGATCAAAAACAAAAAGCCGAATTTCAGGGATCGCCTTCATGGTTGCAGCCTCATCGGCCCCCAGCGGATCGCCAACGTAAGCTTACCGGATCGCTTGCCGGTCGCAACCAGATCGCCGGGCCACAGTTCCTCACCATCGTTCCACCGGCGCGCAACCAACGTCACGACCTCGGTACCGTGCCAGCCAAATCCAAGACCCATTCGGGGCGGCAATGCCTTCGCCGCGCGTCGGATGGAGCGGCGGTTGCGCGCGGCCGGATGTGAGAATGGATAGCCGGCAAAGCGGCGCGGCTCATGCCGGATCACATGAATCGCTTGCCGGCCACGGCGCGTCACCGGCTTGCTTCGTTCCGCGTGTACCGCCCACAAAGTTCCCCTGATCCCTAACGTTCGAGAGTGGCTCGGATGCTGCCTGTAAGCTTCGCGGAAACGCCCCACTCCAGGCTCCACTTACCGGTCACCGGATAGATGCCATCATTGCCGCGTTCGCCGAAGTGAACATCAATGGTCAATCGACCGAGTAGTGACCCGCCATTCTTCCAGTCGGGATTTTCCGCCCAGGGATCGCCGTTAAGAATGACCATCGCAGTGCCTTTGATGCCCTCGGATGAAACTTTCAGGTTTGAAGCATCCAACTCGTGGTAGGACTGGTTGAACTGGAAACCACCGACTGCGGCACTGACAACCTTCTTGCCGTCATGATCCAGACAGATGGTGACATTGCGCCGTGAGCCATCCTGCCGGGGAAGCGCTCGGTGCATCTGGAGGACAACTCGCTCCTGCCCTTCCTCCAGATCGCTGAAAAAACTCACCGGTCGGTCTTCGTACCAAGGAGTCGGCCAGCCACGGCTGGAGTAGCCGCCTTCACTGCTTTCATGCAGATGCCCCTCGAAGGTCAGGGTTTCGTCCCAGCCGGCAAAGCTCCGGGTCCATTGTCCGTGCCATTGATTACCCTTCGCTTCTTCCATGACAATACGAGCCGGCCAGGAAAAGATGGCCATGTGCATCGTCGCGGTGGTATCCCAGGCCTCCCCGACCTTTAGCGGTTCGGAGAACTCCATGCGACTCCAGACATCGTTTCGACGTGCGGTGGTGCCGGGAACGCCCAGCTCGGCGCGGGGCGGAACTTCGATGGATGCGATTTCCACCAGGCGATCCTGATTGGCGACCAGCACGCCCGATACCGGACGGACAAAACCCGCCCAGGCGTTCTCCATAAGCATGTTCACCGGAGGATAAGCCGGTTCCCGCAAGTCGAGCGCAAGAATGTTTGTGCGGCCGCGCAGAAACGTAAGACCTTTGGAAAACGGGTGGTCGGTCGGGTGCTCATAGTCGGTGGTCAGCATGACGCCGAGCGGACGATATCGTGCTTCTCCCAGAAGTTCGAGACGACCATCTTCGTGTTTCTGGTAGATATACAGGCCGGCGTTCTGAGCGCTCGTCGAGGTGATCTGCCAATAGAGTTTGTCACCGTAACTGACCGGTGCTGCGACACTACTGGTGATGGTGTAGTCGCTTCGGTAAAGCTCCTTGCCGGTCGCAAGATCAAAAACCGCCAAACGCCTTCCTTCCGGTCGCTTATTGGGCTGACCAAGGGCAATATAAAGTCGTCCGTCAGCGACGACGCCTTTCCGCTCGGCACCTCGGCTTCCGCTCAAGTGGACGTGGTTGGGCTGAACACGATCGACCTGCACATCCGGGAAGCGCCACAGCCGCTCCAAGCCCTGCAGTGAAATGCGATAGGCAGCCAGAAGTCCGGGATCTTCATTCTCCGGGTTCAAGATCACCGTGTCCTGGCCAATAATCAGCTTCCCGGGGTTATTGCCGGTCTGGTGGGTCCATACGATCGAGCCGTCGGCGGGATCAATCAGATAAACCGCTCGATTGCCTCGGTTCTGGTGGGTAAGCAGATACGTCTTGCGATTGTGCTCCCAGAGGCGCGGGGTTCCCTGCCGGTCTAAAACGGGCTGGTCAATCCGCCACAACTCGGAGCCGTCCTTGCTTCGCAGGGCGATCAGCCCACCGCGCAGATTGGGAACAATGACCGAATCTCCAACCATCGCCGCACCGGGGCGAAGGCTGCCGAACATCCCAGCACTGACGGTGGGCAGATTGCGATTCGCCAGAGCCTCGGCTTTGAAAGCCTCTGCCGATTCGTGCCACTCGCCCACATTGGTTTCCCACCGCTTCTTGCCTGTGGCTATGTCGTAGGCAAATACACGCCCGGTAACGGTGAGCGTCACATAGATTCCGTTTCCGGCAACCGGATCAATCCCGTTGTGAGTCCGCTTACTGCTTTGAAAATTGATCGATGCCGAAGGCTGGGACACCTTCCAGAGCTTCTTTCCGGTGTCGCCATCCAACGCGATGGTGTTCCAGTTGGCATCGATGCGTAGATACGTATCTTTGAATCGGTTGTAGGTTGCCTGGCCGCGCCAATAGCGATCGGTCATGGACTCAGGCCTGGCAATCACATCACCCGTGGCTTCCGACCAGGAAAGGATGTACACGCCGTCGATCACCACCGCGGCAGCAGTTTCGCCATAAGTCGGCTCGAACCCCTGTGAGAGGATGGTTCCGGCCGGACCGGAACTGGAGCTGCCGATTCCGGTGTGAATCTCGTAGGACCAAAGCGGGCGAATCAAATGGCTGTGTGGCGTCAATACCACGTTGTCCTCGGCGGGCATGACGTAATCGTGTGCGGTGCGATAGCTCCAGTCCGAGGCGTGAGTGCTCAACGCCATCGCAAAAATGCCAAGGAAAGGAATAATGGCGGCACATATTCGAGACTTTTTGTTTCCCATGGAGCTCATCTTCCTCGGTTGCCAAGTAGCCAGAGTAAAAATCCTGCGTCCCAGCCGAACATCAGTACGGCTGAATATCAAAGAGACGCCTGTCCGACGACTGAGCGCTCACACTATTGCACGATTCAATTCTGGGACTTCCAGGGGCTCCCCATGCGCTGGGCGCGCAGCGGGCCTAGCCAAATTGGGCCTCGGGGCGGCCAGAGCATGGAGAGCAGCTCGGAAAGCGCCATAGGGACTACGCCACACTACCCATGCGGTTTACCATCCAGTAGATCAACAGCAGAATGGCCGGCGCCAGAATCAGTGTCAGGTAAAGCTGGGCCTTGCGTTCACCTATCCTCGATCCAAGATAGCTGTAACCAAAGCACAATGACCCCACCACCAGAGGGGTGATTGCGATCAATGTCCACGGGATGATCGGCTCACCGAGCAATGCTTCGAGCCTGGCCATCTGCACTCCCACGCCCGCGATCAGCAGAAACAACAAGAATCCGGTCGCTTTGAGCGTCATCAACAAGCCGCGTCGGAAGGGACGCTCAATACGGTCGTCCCTTGGGGTGTACTCCACGGACCCCGCCAACGCCGCGTTCGCTCTCATTCGATGGGATGGCTTGCCCTCCGCGCGCCACCTTCGAAGATTGTCAGCATGCACGTGCCTGGCCAACCGAGTGATTTTAAGCCCCTGCCAATCAATCCAGAGCAACAGCAGTCCGCCGGCAACCCAAATCGTAATAAGAAAGGGTTTATTAAAGAGTGCCGCATCTGGTCGAGTGAACAAGTAGAAAAATATGCCCATGATCAGATGAAAGAGTGCCTGCGGTCCGCCGGGAATGCTGCTGAGCGATATTGCTTTGCATCTGGGACATTTCAGCCGCCGGCGGGTCGAGCTGAACCCGCACACACAGTCGAATCGCATGTATCGCGGAATCCCGCAATGCGGACAATCCTCGGCCGATTCATCGCAATGCTGTCCACAGTTGCCGCACTTGACGTCCATCGTCGGACCTCACTTTCTTCGATAAGAGCCACGGAACGCCCAACACGTTGTCCCGCAAGTCCATCGAATCAGGGATTCATCCCCTACCGGCCCTGTGAGTCTGCCCGACGCACCGCGCGATCCGCTTCACATGTGCTCGATCACCGACTGCCCGAACTCGCTGCACGCGATTTCGGTCGCGCCGTCCATAAGCCGGGCGAAGTCGTAGGTCACCCGCCGCGCGGCGATCGCGCCTTCCATGCCTTTGATGATCAGGTCCGCGGCTTCGGTCCAGCCCAGGTGGCGGATCATCATTTCACCGGAGAGGATCACCGAGCCGGGGTTGACTTTGTCCTGCCCGGCATATTTGGGCGCGGTGCCGTGGGTGGCTTCGAAGATCGCGTGCCCGGATTCGTAATTGATGTTGCCGCCCGGGGCGATGCCGATGCCGCCGACACAGGCCGCAAGAGCATCGGAGATGTAGTCGCCGTTCAAGTTCAGCGTTGCCACCACATCATACTCTTCCGGCCGGGTCAGAATCTGCTGGAGGAAGGCATCGGCGATGACATCCTTGACCGTGATTTTGCGGTGGTCCTTGGTGGTGACCATCGACCAGGGCCCGCCATCGATCGGCTCAGCGCCGAAGCCTTCGACCGCGACCTGGTAGCCCCAGTCGCGGAACGCGCCCTCGGTGAACTTCATGATGTTGCCCTTGTGGACCAGCGTGACCGACTTGCGATGGTTGATCACGGCGTAGTTGATCGCCGCGCGGACCAGCCGCCCCGTGCCCTCGCTGCTTACCGGCTTGATGCCCAGGCCCGCGGTGTCCGGGAAGCGGATTTTCTTGTATCGCTCCGGAAAATGCTCGTGCAGAAGCTTTTTGAACTTCCGGGCATCGTCCGTGCCGTGCTCAAACTCGATCCCCGCGTAGATGTCCTCGGTGTTCTCGCGGAAAATCACCATGTCCACATCCGCCGGCCGCTTGACCGGTGTGGGCACCCCCTCGAAATAACGCACCGGACGCAGGCAGACATAAAGGTCCAGAATCTGCCGCAGGGCCACGTTCAGCGAACGGATGCCGCCGCCGACTGGCGTGGTCAACGGTCCCTTGATGCCGACAAAGCCGCTCTTGAACGCCTCGAGCGTGGCCTCGGGAAGCCACTGGCCGGTTTCCTTGAAGGCCTTCTCGCCGGCGAGCACTTCCTGCCACGCGATCTTCCGCTTGCCGCCGTAAGCCTTGTTCACCGCCGCATCAAAGACCGGCTGCGCGGCCGCCCAGATGTCCGGACCGGTCCCATCGCCCTCGATGTAGGGAACCACCGGATGATCCGGCACTTCAAGACCGGAGGGACCGTGGGTAATCGACGATGGCGAGGCGGGATCGGGCATATTCAGCGCTCCTCCTTGGGGTGCGGCGTCATGGTTCAGGGAAAACGTGACAGATTAGGACAATACCGCACATTCGACAACCAACCGGACCGACCATTTTACAGACGCGGGTGTCCGCTGATCAGGGTTGCTTTCAGAGCCTGGGGTTCATTTGGGTTTCCCGCACGATGCGTTCAGCCGGATGATTTCGCGGTCGATGCACGCCGCTTACGGCATGGCACGCGCCGGGACCCTACCGGTCGGACCAACGGAGGGTGCGAGCTTTATCCCGTCGTCCTGAGCCCGGTTGCGACGCCCTGCACGCTCAACCGAAGCAATTCGGCAAGCCGGCCCGACTCCGGTTCCGATCCCCTGGCCCGCTGGTACCGTCGAAGTAATTCGATCTGTATGTAATTCAACGCATTGACATAAGGATTGCGCGCCTGCAACGACCTGTGCAGCCAACTGATGTGCTCGAGCAGCGTCGATCGACCGGTTACACGACTCAGCGTGTGCATCGCCGCCCGGATCGACTCAGGAGGCGGCTTGGGGGCAATCTCGCGCTCGCGTCGGTGCCTCCTGTGTTCAGTCTCCGCTGGTCCGCCGGCCACGCGCGACCATCTCGAGCAGGTCGCGTACCCTGCGATGGGCTTCGACCGGATGCCGCAAGGGTTGCTCCGGCTGGATTCGGTAATGGTTTCGACGTCCATGTTTCTCACGGGTGAGTACCCCGGCCTTCTCCAGGTCGGCCACGATCTTCTGCACCGCACGCTCGGTGATGCCCACACGATCCGCCACTTCACGTAAGCGGACCTCGGGGTCGGCGGCGAGGCAGATCAGCACATGCGAGTGGTTGGTCATGAACGTCCAATCTCCCGCACGGTCACCCGGCGGATCGCTCATCAACCGTCGGCCCGGCTTCTTTTTCATGTGCGCGCACCCATCAGCGTTTCGGGACCGGCCGTTCTAATGCTCAAGCCACTGGCAGTCGGAGACAAGACAGATGCCTCCGTAGCTCCGCAGAATCGACCGAAGTTCGGGCAAGACCGATTCGGCCGTCTCAATGTCCACGGCGATCAGAAGCAAGGTATTGCTTGACACGCCGCTGACATCATCGGCATGCTGATCACCCCGATCACCGTAGCCAGCCACGTTGGGCACAAGGGTATAACCACTTACCCCGGCCTCGCGCAGGCGTTCGAGCACTTCGGGCAGGTGCAGTTGGTCCACCACGATTTCCAGCCGCTTCATCGGTCGCATCATTAAAGCATCCACCACCAGTGTATGACAGCATAATACAGTGGGATTCCAAACGTTATGTTGAGCGGAAACGTCAGTCCCAGTGACATCGGGACGTATAAGCTCGGGTTGGCTTTGGGCAGGACCAATCGCAGCGCGGCCGGCACCGCGATATAGCTTGCGCTGCCAAAAAGCACGGCCAGCAGCAAGGCATCGCCCGGTGACAGGCCGATCACCTTCGCGACCACGATCCCCAGCCCGGCCTGAAGCAGTGGCGCAACCAGTGCGAAGCCGATCAGGAATACGCCCGAGCGCCGCAGGTCCCCGATACGCCGGGCGGCGACAATACCCATGTCCAGGAGGAACAGGCAAAGCACGGCCTGGAACGGGTCCTTGATCAGCGGCTTCATCGTCGTCCACCCCTCTTCACCGCTCAGATAGCCGATCACGAGGCTGCCCATCAGCAGAAGGATTGCGCCGTTGGCCAGGGCTTCGTGCAGCATGGCCGACCAGGGCGCGCGTTTCGCGGTCGCCGGCCCTTCGTTCCGCCGGGCGAACCGGACAAGCAGAACCGCCGTGATGATGGCCGGGGATTCCATCAGCGCCATCGCCGCGATCATGTACCCGCCGTAGGCGATCATCTCACGTTCGAGAAAGCTGATGGCGGTGATGAACGTCACGGCGCTGACCGAGCCGTAGCAGGCCGCGACCGCCGCCGCATCAATCGGCGCAAGACGTGTTCGAAGCACCAGGTAACCCAGAACCGGAAGCGAGGCGCTGGCCAGAACGGCGACCCCCAGCACCAGAAGAATGTAGCCGTCCAGTCCGCTGCGATGCAGTTCCGAGCCTCCGTGGAAACCGATGGCCAACAGGAGGTAGATCGACAGGACCTTGGCGGCCGCGGATGGAATGGCCAGGTTCGAGCGGACCAGCGATGCCAGAATCCCCAGCGCAAAGAATAGGATCGGAGCCGAAAGCACGTTCTGCAGCAGTAAAGTCGCGTCCAAAGGAGTCCCTTTGATGATCGAGGCGTGAATCATCCGGCCACAGCCGGAGGGCGGCATTATGCGATTCCTGATTCGTGAATTATAATTTGTGTTTCGGACATCGCAACTCCTCCATTCCGCTTCAGCCGCTGGCCGTTCGGTCGACTCGAGCCAGGATGGCTCCGGGTGGTCAGGGCGGCCGGGCCGCCTGAATCCATCGTCGCCCGGAAGAGCGCGTTGATATCAATCGAATCTGGATCCGGTGCCTTGCGGCGAGCCCGAAATCCGTCCCTTCTTCTTTCGCGGCACGATCAGTAAAATTCCGTCATGGCTGAACCTTCTTCTTTCCGATCGCCGGATGACCTGTCCGACCGTGGTCGTCCTGAACTTGACCTGCCACGAGATGCCGACACGGCGGTTCTGGCTGCCGAAGCACTGGAATCGGTGTCGCCGGATGAGCGCATTCGGATGTTGGCCGCGCTGGAACAGCGGGCGGAAGGCGATCGGGTGGCCATCGGCTGGCTGGCCGTGGTCCGATCGAACTTTCCCGATCTGGCCGGACAGGGGCCGCAAGCGCCCAGTGTTCTGCGCATCGTCGGCCAGTTGATGGACCTGGGTTTCGCCCGCATCGATGCCAAGGCCATCACCGCAAGGCTGCTGGATCGCCCCACCACCATCGAAAGCTGGCAACACTGGCCATCCGTTTCCGAACGTGATGAATTACGCCTCCGCCTGGAGTTGATCGCCCGCTGGCCGACCTTTGATGAACGGTTGGCGTCCTTCGTGCTGTTTTTCTTCCGCGCTTCGGTCTATGAGCTATACCGGCCCGCCGCGGCGGGGCTTGGCCGGCATGTCCACAAAAGCCCCCAGATGACCGCGTACCTCAAGCGATACGCCGAGGGCCGAAGGATCGCCCTGGACAAGCCCCTGGCGCTGGAAGGCCAGCGGAGTCGGCGCAGAACTCTGCTGGCCATGGCCTTCAGCGCGTACCGGGAAGGGCGACAGAAAGACGAACCTGCAACCGACGACCGCATGATTCTCTGCCCCGATCCCCTGCCATGGGAAACCGCCTCCGATGGGAGCCGCTCACTCCAATGGCCCCAGGATCCGCTGGACGCGGCCATCCAGGCTGACGCCCTGGCCATCGCGATCAACGCCGACCCGGCGAACCCACAACTGGCCGCGACCGCCGATGAACTGATCCGGACCTTCACGCAAGTGTGCCCGGTCGTCGCCCGCCGAACGCTGATTCAGCGGATCGGCGCCTTGGCCTGCACTCGGGCCAACGTGTGCGAATCCCGCGACACGCGGAACATGATTACCGTCTGGCCGAAGCTCGCCTTGCGCCTGCTCAGGGCGATTCACAACCTGCCCCGCGGCTCTTTCGCCCGCCGCGCGGCCATTCTGATGCGACTCGATGAGGTCATACGCACCATCAGCCTGCTTCCGGATGCCACGGGCGCTCCGATCGCCCGCGCCCTGATCGGCGACTTCCCCGAGCCGGATCGCCGCTGGTTCCTGGGTCGGCTGCTGGTCTGGTCACTGCGCGAACACCAGACGATCCTTCCGTGGATCGATGATCTGCGTTCGAGTTGTCCGTCCGAACCGTCGTCCGCATCCGCTTCACCGGGCGCGGCAACTGGGGCACGGGCTTTGATCGATCGATACCAGCATGAGATCGTTGTATCGACACCCGACCGGGTGAATTTTGCCCCGGATCTGCCCGGAGCGCTTCAGGCCCGAAGACTCAGTGACCTCCTGGGTCACCTGGGTGGCGCGGCGGCCTGGCGGAGTCAGGATGAGTGGATGCAGTCGCTGGTGGCGTTCCATCTCCTGGATGAGACCCAGCACCTTGCGCTCCCCGCCGCGCAGGTTGAAGCGATCTTCGAACCCCTGGCCCTGAAGTCCGGCGATCGGCGAACCGGCTTATCGCCAACCGGCTCGGTACTGCTGGGCCTGTTGGAGTGCCACGGCGAGCAAGCGCTCGACCTGGTCGATTCCCGGCTGATCCACCGCATCGACAGCGAGGAGGCGCTTCTGGCCCTGGTGCCGACGGAAAAAGCCACCGATCTGCTTTCGCCGCTGGCCGATGCCATTGAACACCTGTTCCGCTGGCGGTTGCAGCGGGAATCGGGATTCTCGCTCACGGCGTTTCTCTATCGACTGAATGTCCGCCGGCCACATGCGTCATTCTGGCAAGACCTTCTGGCCGTCTGCGCGGATCGGACCTACCTGGATGCCGACGGTCGGACCATACCTGTACTTCCCGTCCTTCAATGGCTTGCCGATGAAGCGAGCGCGGGACCACGCGAAGAATCGTTTGACGAAGCCCGTCGCTCAATGGCCGATTACAACAGCTTTCTCGATCACCTGGCGACACTAAGGGCCGCGTTGGATGCATTGCGGCATGATGGTGCGGCGATAAATCAGCGCCTTGAGGCATTTGTCGAACTGCTGGGCGGCGAGACCACGGACGGCCACTCGGGGCGATCAACAGTCCTGGGCCTGATTCAGCTTCTGGCGCGGCCGGATCAGCCGGTTCTGCGGAACGGCAGTCCCGCCTGGTCCAGTCAGCGGATGGGCGTATGGATTCATGAGCAACTGCCGGCGATGGAGAGGCCGGAGCTGAGTATCCCGTCGCTCATCCCGGACGATCTGACCCACATTGATGATGCGCAGCACACCGCCGACCGCTGGCGATCGACCCTGGCGAAGATTGGCCTTTCGTTGGATCGGGTGCTGCCCCGTCATGACGCCCGGCTCATCAGGACAATCGCCGACCGGTTGATTGAAGACCTCGATCACTGGCGCCAATCCCTGCCGCGCATCCGCCTGGCGCTGATCTCGACCGACACCAGCCGTCATGATCAGGTCCATTCATGGGTGGCGGCACTCGATGAGATTTATCGCGCGTCCCCATCCATGCATCCGCTGCTGGTTTCCGCGTTCTGGCGCACCATCGCGGCGTGGATCGAGGGCGGCATCGTTCGGCCGACTGAGCATGAGCCGGCCCCCAACGCCGATGAGGAAACCTGGAATCGGCGTATTGTCTTGCTGCGCTGGGCGGTTCAATGTTCGCTGATCGATCAGGGCGAAGCGGCCCCGGGTTCGAAGCCGCACGAATGGGACGATTCGATACGCCGACACTGGGGAGCGTGTCTCGCCGCCTACTGGCGGCAGTTGATCGATCGGGCCATGGACGAGCGTGCCGAATCCCGCGTGCTTACGCTACTCAAAGCGCCGGAGATGGTTCGCGTTCGGCGCGATCCGGAGTCCGCGGGAACCCTTCGCGAGGTGCGCGGCTGGTGCAGTGATCGCTACCTGCTGGCCGATGCCCACCGTGCGACGATCGACCTGGCTGCCACAATGGATCGACGTGGCTCATGGATGGCGACGATCGGCGGTTTCCTCGGGCGCTTCTCAACGATCTGGCTGTCGCTGATGATCGGCGCGATTCTGATGCTGGACTTCGGCGATCCCTGGGTCTTGATGGCCGAGGAAGGCGATCACTACGGCATTCTGATTACGTTTTTGATCGGACTAGGTGGCGCCTTCGGTTACCTGCTCTACGACCTCAAGAGCAAATCACGGGCACTGGCGGATTCCGCCGTGCAGGGCGCGGGCGGGCGGGCGCTGCTCCGTGTCAGTGCTTTTTTCGCCTTCTGCCTGGTCTACACCTTTGCCGTGACCGGCTTTCTCTGGTATCTGCTATCGGGAACCGATGCGGTGGTACATGGTCCGGGGGCGATCGGACATATCGTGGTCTGGTCCGGGTTCGCGCTTTTCGCCGGCGTCTTCTTTGGACTGCTGGCCAAGCAGTGATGATCGGAGTCTGAAGATGTTTCGTTTAAAATGGCTTCTGCTGATGGCCGCGATGGCGATGCCCGCGTGTCAGCCTCACCGGCATGACACCACGCATCGGAGCCATCATCACCCAGAGCATCAACACCATGAGCCGTGGTCCGATCGCAGCGCTCGCCATCCGCTGGTGGTCGGCCCCGATACCACCGTGATCGATCGGCCGCGCCTTCCCAGCGGCCTGATCGACTATGCGAGCGCCATCAATCAACATTTCGCTTCAGGAGTGGATCTGGCCGGCAACCCGGCGCTTGGTCTCTATTGCATGATCCCGGATGACAAGTGGCCGGATGAAAAGAGCCGCCTCAAGGCATTCAAGCAGATGGACCATCGTCCACCCGACCCGGAACATCGTCGGTTCGATTCGTACGATGCGTGGCTGGCCCGGCACGCCCCGGAGATGCTCGCGCCGGACCGGATCGCCGCGACGCGCGATGCGTGGAACCGAGCGGGCCGGGAACCCTGGACCACCGAGGATCGGCCCATCATCGCGAAGTATCTCGAAGCACAGCGACGTGGCCTGGAAACGCTCCAAGCGCTCGACCCCGAAGTCACCGCGTTCATCCCACTGATCGCCGACCCCTCTCAGGTACTGCTGACCAGGACCGAGCGATTCAGTGCGACTCGACATTTCCGTAATGTCGCGCAGGCATTGAGCCGTGAAATCGGACTGCTGATCGGCGAAGGACGACTGGACGATGCGGCGGACACGATCGCCGCGCTTCGAGCGCTGGGCGTTCTGCTGGCGGATCGATCGCCACAGTTGATCGACCGGATCGTGGGCATGTCGATCGCCAACGATGCGGCATCGTGGCTGCCCCCGCTACTCGAGCACCCGGACCTGACCGAAGCGGTCATCGGGCGACTTCGGTGGAGTGCGGCGGATGAACTTCGGCTGGTGCGGGTGGATGCCGCCATTCTGATCACCGAGCGTTACATCCTGCTCGATGCCATCCAACGCATGCACGGAGGACACGATGGCCTGACGCTGGAGATGCTGACCGGATCGCACCAGGATCATGGACACCATCACGAACATGGATACCACCACGAGCACGAGCACTCCGGAGCGCAATCCAAGGTGGTTCTGCGGTACTTCGATCGAAACCACGCCATGCGGGAGATCAATCGATATTTCGCCGAACTGGCGGAAATCCTGAAAGATGATGACCTGAACCAACGCCGGCGGAAGCTGGAAGATCTGATGCGTGCCCGACTCGCGTTGTCTCGAGACCGATTGCGCGAATATCTGGGCGATGCCCCACTCGAGTCATCCAACCTTCAGCTCGTTCGATTCACCGATGAACTTCTTGAAACGCTGGAGCATGGCCGGCGGTCCGAGCGCATCAACGCCGAGGCCGCGCTGAACACCATCATCACCGAACTTTTCCTCGGCATCACGCTGCCCACCTATCACGCAACCGCCCGGATCGCTCAGCAAACCCTTGCCCGGCAGCGAATGGCCAGGATCGCCACCGGGCTCGCGGCGTTTCACCTCCGGCATGGCCGTTTTCCCCAAGCTCTCGATGAACTGATGCCCGATATTCTGACCACCATGCCGATCGATCCGTTCCGTGATGATGACCGGGTGCTTGACTACCGCTTGCGGGATGGGGTCGCCACCGTAAGCAGCATCGGCACTGATTCGGATGGTCGGCCGTTGAGCATTACCCTCGATCGGGGCGATCGCGGCGATTGATGGACGATTGAGCGGCCCCCTCCCTCGACCCGGCCTCGGTCAATTCGTTCCCCCGGCCGAAGGGACAACCTCATCGGGCCGGGTCTCGCGGTTGGTCGTCGCGGCGATGTCGGTCGAGTCATAGCGACCCAGTTCGTACACCGTCAGCAGTGAAATCAGCCATGCCAAGGTGGATTCAGCGCCCTGGTTGAGGTTCGGGCCATCGTTGTGCAGCCCATCGCGGCAGCCGCCGGTCTGATAATCGTAGAGCACCGACCGGGTATCGTTGTTGCCCAGGAACCAATAAAGAAACTTGCGGGCGCGGCGAATCCAGATCGCATCACGCGTCGCCCGGAACGCCTCAGCGCATGCCTCGATCAGCGCCATGGCATCCACCGCCTGCTGATCGAACTTGGCCCGGGATCCATCACGCCGAAGCCAGCCGTTGTTGCCGATCAGGCTCACCATGCCGTCCGGACCAAGCTGCAAATCCACCAGCCATGCCAGCGACCGCAGTCCCTGCTGAAGCATTTCGTGATCGGGAATCCACTGGCCGGAAAGGATCAGGGCGTGTGGCAGTTTGGCGTTGTCGTAAGTGACGATGTCCTCACACCACGGCCACTGGTCATCGCCGACCCGCTTGAACATCTCGTGGAGTCGATAAGCCAGGTTCGACCGCATGCGGCGGATGTTCGTGTCGCCGGCGAATCGGCGCAGGTAGGAATGAATGCCCACCATCGCGAACGCCCAGGAGCGCGGGCTGTTCAGATCCTCCACACTCCGAAGCGCATCATTGAAAAGCCGGGTCGCCAGCGCCAGCATCGAGCCGCTGGGCGCCATGGCTGTGGTGCTCCCCAGCGCCCAGATCGCCCGACCGTGGACATCCTCGCTTCCGACATCTTCCAGCCATCGACGGTCATAGCCCATGAAGTTACGGAATCGTCCGGCATCGCGATTGAACCCGTGATGCATGAACGACAGATAAGTGTCAGCCAGGGGCAGCGTTGAATCATCATTGCGGAGGTGATGATTCATCAGCGCCACCACCAGCGCCCGGGCGACGTCGTCCACACAGTATCCGTGGAATCGATCGGGTATGTGGTAGGTCGCATGCTGAAAGATTCCGGTGTCGTCGGTCATCCGGAACAGGTGAGCCAGCGAAATCTCCGGGATGGCTTCGGTCTCCGGCCGATCCGGCCGAAACAGCAGCGTCGGCCTCGGTTTGTCCGACCGCAGGTTCAGTGTGGTCTGGGCCAGGTCCAGGTATGCCCCGGCAACTTTCTCCCACACCATGGGCCTGCCGTACAGATAAGCGCGCTTGCGCATCGCGTTGCGCTCGACATCATCATCCAGCAGGCGGATGACATGATCCGCCAGGCCCGCCGAATCGCCAAAGTCGAACAGGCAGCCCCGCCCATCGGCCAGAAGCTCCCGTGCGTGCCAGTACGGCGTGGAAACCACCGCCTTGCCCGCGCCGACCGCGTATGCCAGGGTGCCGGAGGTGATCTGCTTTTCACTCAGGTAGGGCGTGATGTAGATATCCGCCGCTTCCAGATACTTGCAGAGCTCATCAATCGTGACGTAACGATTGTGAAACAGGACGTTCTCGCGCACGCCCAACTGCTCGGCCCGGCGCTCCAGCGAATCACGATAGGCATTGCCTTCACGCTTGAGAATGTGCGGATGCGTTGCGCCCAGAATCAGATACACCGCGCCGGGATGCTTCGCGACGATCTTCGGCATGGCCTCGATCGCCACTTCAAGCCCTTTGCCCGGCGATAACAGACCGAAGGTGAGCAGCAGTTTCTTGCCCTCGAGGCCGAACTGGTCGCGGTGAAAGCTGGGATCGATGAAGGGCAGATCGGGAATGCCGTGGGGAATCACGGCGATCCTGTCGCGGGGTACGTTGTATACCCGCTGGAGAATCTCGATGGCGATGCTGTTCATCACCACCAGCCGATCACTCAACCTCGCCAGCTCGCGCATCACCTCGCGCTGCCCTTCGCTGGGCTCATCCAAGACCGTGTGCAGCGTCGTGATGATCGGCATCCGGAGACGGCGAAGCAGGTTCAGCAGATAGCTGCCATCCTGACCCCCAAAGATACCGAACTCGTGCTGCACGATCGTGGCATCCACCTGATTGATATTGAGCAGCTCGGCCGCGGTACGGTAATCCGCCTGGCGGTGGGCCTGAATCTGAAAACCCACATCCCTGGGATAGTCGTAGCTCTCGGGCGAATCATCCATCGCCAGCACGGTCACGTTCCGGTCCCCGATCCGGTCAACGATGGCATCGTGAAGATCCTTGGTGAACGTGGCGATACCGCATTGGCGCGGCACATAGGTGCCCAGCATGGCGATCGAATTCAAGTCCATGGATGGTCCCTGGTTCATCAGCAAAGTACTCCGTATTGCTGTGGCGCCGGATCGGGTTGCCCCCGCGGGGTCCGGACAGGCGGATTCGAGGAATGTATTCTATCGTCAACGCGCTACGGGGTTCCCGCCCCACCCATTCGGTCGCGTTCGTTCATCACTGGAGACAGGACCTTGCCCCAACCCCATGACCTGACCTGCGAGTACCAACATGAACCGATCGGCCTGGATGCGGTCCGCCCGAGACTCGGTTGGATCATCCCCGTTCAGCGGCGCGGCCTGTATCAGCGCGCCTATCACGTTCTGGTCGCCTCATCACCCCACATGCTCGACGGGGATCGGGGCGATCTCTGGGACAGTGGCAAGGTTTCGGAGCAACGCAATTACGGCATTCGCTACACCGGCCGGCGACTGGCATCAGGACAACGGGCCTACTGGAAGGTTCGCATCTGGGATGAAGAGGACTCGCCCGGCCCATGGAGCGAGCCGGCATCGTGGGAGATGGGCCTGCTGCATCGCGATGACTGGCGGGCCCGCTGGATCGTACCGGTCAACAGCGCTGGGGCGACCCTCGCCGCGAGCCTGATCCGCTGCGACTTTAAGATTGATCAACCCATCCGATCCGCCCGGCTCCACGCCACCGCGCGGGGTATCTACGTGCCCTGGCTCAATGGAAGGCGGATCGGGCTTGACCACTTCCGTCCTGGCTGGACCGACTATCGCAAGCGAATCCCCTACCAGACCTATGACCTGACCGACAGCATCCGGCAAGGCCCAAACGCCTTGGGCTTCATGCTCGGCGAGGGCTGGTACTGCGGGGAACTGGGCTGGGGGAGCCCCTTGGGCCGGCAGCACTACGGCCAACATCCCGAACTTCTGGCCCAGATCGTCCTGACGCTTGCCGACGGCTCGGAGCGAGTGATCGCCACGGATGAAAGCTGGCTTTGCGGTGAAGGCGGCGTGATCACAGGCGGGTTTCTCTCCGGCGAGGCCTTCGATGCGCGGCGCGAGCCTCGAGACTGGTGTGAGCCCGGATTCGACCATCATTCGTGGGTCCGGGTGCGCAGCAAGCCCATTGGCGAGGCCAACCTCGTCGCCCAGCAGGCCCCGCCGGTCCGTGCGACGCGGGCCATCACACCCATCAGCATTACCCAAGGCGAGGGTGGCACCTGGATCGCCGACATGGGTCAGAACATGGTCGGATGGATTCGGCTGAAAGTGCGCGGCGAAGCCGGACGAACGGTGATCCTCCGCCATGCCGAGATGCTCGACGACCGGGGCCGGCTTTATACCGAGAACCTCCGCCGCGCACGGGCCACGGACCAATACACCCTTGCCGGCGATGAAGTCGGGGAGGCCTGGGAGCCGCGTTTTACCTTTCACGGGTTCCGCTACGTCGAGATCAGCGGATACCCCGGCAAGCCCGAACCGGCGGACCTCACCGGCATCGTCATCCACTCCGATCTACCGCTCATCGGCGAGTTTGAATGTGACCACCCGATGATCAATCAACTCCAGCACAACATCCTCTGGGGCCAGCGAGGAAACTTTCTGGAGGTTCCGACCGACTGCCCGCAGCGTGATGAGCGCCTCGGCTGGATGGGCGATATTCAGGTCTTCGCCCCGACGGCATGCTTCAACATGCAGGCACTGACGTTCCTCGAAAAGTGGATGCGCGATGTCGTCGATGCCCAATCGGCCCAAGGCGCGTTTCCCAACGTCGCTCCGCGCGTGGTCATTCCAGCCGATGGTGCCCCGGCATGGGGGGATGCGGGCATCATCGTGCCGTGGACGCTTTATCGTTCGTACGGCGACCCGGCCGTCCTGGAGGAACACTTCGATGCGATGGCGCAATGGGTTCACTATCTGCACGACCACAATCCCGACCTCATCTGGACCAACAAGCGGGGCCCGGATTTCGGCGAATGGCTGAGCATCCGCGCCGATACGCCCAAGGAAGTGCTCGCCACCGCCTATTTCGCCCACAGCACCGACCTGCTCGCGCGTATCGCCGATCTGCTGGGCCGAGCCCGACAGAGCCAGTACTTTCGCAAGCTTTTCCAGCGAATCCGCACCGCGTTCATCGAGCGCTTTGTCGGCGATGATGGCACAGTCCACGGCCGGACGCAGGCTTGCTATCTGCTTGCGCTGCGCTTCGGACTGATGCCTGAGGAGATGCGCCGCCTTGCTGTCGAGCACCTGGTCAGGGACATCCGCGATCGGGATGATCACCTCTCCACCGGGTTCATCGGCGTCAGCTTTCTTCTTCCGGTGCTCACCGAACACGGCCATTTCGACCTCGCGGCCAAGCTGCTGCTCAACGAAACCTTCCCCTCATGGGGGTTCTCGATCCGGCACGGCGCGACGACGATCTGGGAGCGATGGGACGGCTGGACGCCGGACAACGGCTTCCAGACCCCCGGCATGAACTCATTCAATCACTACTGCTTCGGCTCGGTGGGCGAGTGGATTTACCGCACGCTCGGCGGCATTGACCTGGACGAAAGCCGACCGACGGGCGAGAAGCTCATCATCGCCCCGCGCCCCATTCCGCCCGTTGATGGCCGCGCTGGCATCACCCGCGCCAAAGCTTCCCTGCGATCCTTCTACGGCCCGATCGCGGTCAACTGGGCATGGGAGGATCCGCGATGGTGGCTTGAGGCCGAGATTCCGGCCAACCTCTCGGCCGTCGTCCGTATGCCGGCCAAAGGCGTCGAGCAGGTCACCGAATCGGATTCACCCCTGGCCGAGGCCGGACTCGAGTCGCGAACAGCGCCGAACGGCTGGCTGGAGGTCCTGGTCGGCCCGGGCGTCTACCGATTCACCGTCGAAAACCCGAATCTGGGCTGATCAACGGTTCCTTCAGCTCCGGAACCGCACGCAACCCTTCGACTGAAGCTCGTTGACCGCCGCGGCGTCATCGATCGGGCGTGGAAGTCGTGCGTAATGTGCCCCAGGTTCCCGCGTGTCACTGGAGGATCAGGAAAAACTGGCCGCTCTCCGGTCGTAGCCTCCATCGTCCATGCTCGGTCTTCTCAACCAGCGGTTCATCGGTGGAAGATCGCCGCGCTCGAAAGCCGAGCACATAGCCACCATCGAAGACCTGGTATTCCAGCGGCGTCGGGTACGGATTGACTGGAACCTCGGATAGATAAGCCGGAACCAGATCATCGAGCGATTCAGGCGGACGGCCCTCGGCCCGCCGAAAACGTTCCACGGCCAAAGCGATCTTGGCCGTGCGATGGAGACCCTCCGCACGACACGCGGTCACCAGGACATGGTCGGATGAGGGAATCACGATTCCAACAATCCGAAGAACCGTTCGGAGAAGGAACTCCGGCGGCAGGTCGATCGGCAGATGGTCCATCCACTCTTCGATCGGCTTGTCCAAAATATCCAGCGCCGCCCTGTTCCAACGCAACAAATAGGCACGGTTGAGACTTAAGTGACCCGAAAACGCACTGAGAACAAGCACCGGGCCAGCGGCGGTTTCCCGAAGTCTGAGTATGGTGCGGTCCATCAGGACTGTTTCGCCGACCATCAGCAAAGTCGGATCAGGCACCGTCCGGGCTCGATGAATGATCGCCTCAAGCCTGTCAAGATGTTCATCAGTCGGTTCACCGAGATTGAGAATCGATTCAACCCCCGCAAGGGCTTGGGCATGAAGACTGATCCGGACCAACTGTCCGATGAGCATAAGCTCATCATCAAGCATCGCTGCATGACGAAACATCGCCTCCAGCAGATCGATCGCCTCATCGACCCGCCCATCCAACAGAGCAACGTCCCGCTTCATGGAAAGCAGCGTTGCGCCTTGCCGCATCGGTCGGAGTTCGGGCAGTAGCAGTTCGACGCCCCCGACGTGATAATCGCGATCGGGAAGGTAATAATCAGCCTCGGTGGCTTCGAGCAACAGCTCGATCGCCTCTTCATGGACCGCCAGATATCGCCGTATGGCATCAATCACCTTATCGGGCCAGGGATCGCCCTGGCCAAGCTTGTCCAGTTGCACGGGTGAACGATCGGGTAACAGTTCGTGCATTGGCATCATCGGGGGCGGATGACCATCGCCCTGACGCTCGTACTCTTCCCACAGGTGCGACCACCGGGGATGAGTACGAAATGCCTCCGGCACCGGCACACGCTCGGTCAACACTTCCTCCGGCTCCCTGAACAGCGCAAGCGCCCGCTCATAGATTTCCGCCGCGTTGATCCCGTCACGTGGTGCGCGATACCGAGCCAGAAGTTCATCCACGTTCGTCGGGTGGCCCGACGCCGCGACCGAGCGCTGCGTACTGTGGAGCATCACCTCGGCCGTGATCCGGAAGCCCACCGCGACGACGATCAACAGCGCGGCCAAGACCACAACCCCGATCACCAACCGACGGAAACGACGTTCCCGCTTCGTCGGCGCAGGCAATGGTGTGGTCGATTCGTTCATTGCTTGTTCTCCTGTCATCCAAGGCGCGCTTTCGGCCTGATGCGCGGCCGGATCACAAAAAGATGGAGCCTCAGCGCACTCCAGCCTGAAGCATCACTTCACGACGTGGAATCCAATACTGCCAGAAGGCCTTTGCCACGTTCCCGGGTCCGATGGTTCAACCCATGACTGGTTGATCCGCGTACCGCGGCGATGGAAGCCAACAAAGTAGCCTTCGTCCAGAGGATGGTATTCAAGCGGAGTGGGATAGGGATTCGCGGGAATCTCGGACAGGTAATTCGGCACCAGCTCATCCAGCGTTTCAGGCGTCCCACCTTCGACCAGGCGATAACGCTCAATCGCCAGTGCAACCAAAGCGGCCCGGCGAAAACCCTCCGCCCTGCACAGAGTAAACACCGATCTTTCAAGTAACGTCGGTGATTCAGCCTCACCCAGTTGATAGGCGAACCGCGCAAGAGCGCTTCGATGAACACCGAGCGGCGGATGCGCGGCCCAGGTGTCAATGGGCTCTTCGAGCAGATCGATCAACTTCATGGTTTCCCTGATCTCGTACGTTTGTCGAACCTTGGTTCGCCCCAGCCACCGCGTCAGGACATCGACACGGCTCAGGCTGCGATATTGGTCGAAGTGGGATGCCCAGTATTCCCCAAACACGATGTCACCGACAAACGCCATCGTCAGACCCCGCAGCACACTCATGCCCTCCAACGATCGCTCGATCCTGTCCAGCCTCGCTTCACTCATCGAGCCCAAATTCAAGATGGCCTCAAGCTTCCCAAGCGCCATGGCATTGATGAATATGCGCACCAAGTGACCATAGTACTCGATTTCATCTTCGAGCATCGCCCCATGGCGGACCATTGCTTCCAGCAGGTCGATCGCCTCATCGGTCTGGCCATCCAGAAGAGCGAGGTCGAGCTTCGTCGACAACAGGCGGGCACCTCTCCTCATCGAACCGAGATACGCCATGACTGAGTCGTCCGCCATCGATCGATAATCCCGATCCGGGTAGCAGTAATCCGCCCGGCCGGCCTGCAGCAACAGATCGATCGCCTCTTCATGGGCGGCCAGATAGCGGCGTATCGCTTCGATGGACTCCTCCGGCCAGGGGGCACCCTTGCCGATCGGATCGAGCATGTGCGACCAATTCCCCTGATCGGGCAGCAGCTTCCATAAGGCGGTCATCTGAGGCTGGGCGTCGCTTTCCCGCGAACCTTCGAGACTCGGTGAATCCCGTGCGCCATCGTCCTGACGCTCATCTTCGATCCAGTGGTCCCACCCATCGCGGTGCTTACGAAATGCCTCGGGCAACGGAACCTGCTCAGGCATTACTTCCTCAGGCTTCCGAAACAGCGCGAACGCCCGTTCGTAAATCTCCGCCGCGTTGACACCATCCCTTGGCGCACGGTACCGCGCAAAGAGTTCATCCGCGTTCGTCGGATGCCCCGCCGCCGCCATCGACCTTAGGGCACGATGGTACATCCACTCGGCGTTGAGCCGAATCCCCACGAACACCATGATCAATATCCCCGCCAGTACGGCAATACTTATCGCCAGCCTGCGCGGCCATCGGCGGGCCCGTTCGGTTCGATTTGAGGTTGTTGATTCGCTCATCGTGTGATTCTCCAATCGCATGTGGCCGGGAAAGGGCCAAGCTCCGGTCGCGGTCAAGTTTACCGGTCGCCGCGCAATTGATCCGGGCCCGACACCAGAATGGACTGCACTTTGATCATGTCATGCGCCCTCCAGCGGCCGTGTTCGGTCCGTTCGATCAGCGGGTCGGTCGCGGCCATGCCGCGTCGCCGGAAACCGACAATGTATCCATCCTCAAAGGTCTGATATTCCACCGGCGTCGGATAGGGATTCACAGGCAACGCGGCAAGATACCCGGGCACCAGGTCATCCAGTGAATCGGGCGGACGGCCCTCGGCCAGCCGGAATCGTTCCACGGCCAGCGCGGCCATCATGGATCGCCGCAATCCCTCGGCCCGGCACTGGTTGATCACAAAGTTCTCATACGCCGGGAGGAGTATCCGTGAGTAATGAAGGACATGCTGTTGAAGCATCTTCGGCGGCGGGGAGATCGGAACATGGTCGGTCCATTCCTCGATCGGCCTGTCCAGGATATCCAGAGCCTTCTTGTTCCACCGCATCAGATACGCCCTGTTGATGCTCAGGTGGCCGGACCAGGCGCTCATGGCGTGGGCGAACCCGCCATAGTGCTCCCGCAGCATGAGCAAGGCCTGATCGCTCAGCACCATTTCACCCACAATCAGCAACCTGGGATCGGGCACGGCGCTGCTCTGGCCAACCATCGACTCGAGCCGCGCAAGCCTGGCCTCGTTCATCGGGCCCAAGTTAAGAATTGACTCGATCTTGCCCATCGCCACCGCGTAATTGGCGGTCCGGGTCAACTGCCCGATCAGGGTAAGCTCATCATCGAGCATCGCCGCATGGCGAAGCATCGCCTCCAGAAGGTCGATCGCCTCATCGACCCGCCCATCCAAAAGGGCAAGGTCCAGCTTCATGGAAAGCAGCGTTGCGATTCGCCGCATTGGCAGAAGGTCGGGCGTGAACAGGAGCACGGCCCCGAGGTGATAATCGCGCGGCGGATGGTAGTAGTCCGCCTCGACCGCCTCCAGCACCAGAGAGATCGCTTCATCGTGAACCGCCAAATAATGGCGCATGGCCTGGATGGACAATTCCGGCCAGGGATCGCCATGCCCAAGACGATCCAGTCCGCCCAATTCCATGTAAGGCAGGAAAGCGAGCAGCGGAACTTCCGCGGTCCGGTCGCCATCACCCGGTCGGGTGCCGTTCATCGCATGATGCGACCAGCGCGGATGATCACGAAGCGCCTCGGGCAGCGGTACCCGCTCCCAGATCATGTCCCTGGGCTCCTGGATCAGGATAAAGGCGGCCGCATAGGTCTCCACCGCGTTGACCCCATCCCGCGGTGCCCTGTACCGAGCCAGAAGCTCACCCACATTCGTTGGATGCCCCGCCGTCGCGACCGAGCGCATTGCGCTGCCAAGCATCCCGTCCGCCGTCAGGCGAAAGCCCGCGAATCCGATGATCGAGACCACGATCAGGACCACCACGCCGATTCCCAGCCTGCGCGGCCAGCGACTCAGCCGATCTTGACCTGTAGTGGGAGTCCGGTCGCTCATCAGTGATCCTCCTGTCCGGTCCACATTGGCCCTTTGGGCGCTTCATCGACTCGCTCCCGGATGGATCGACACAAGGTCAGTACCATTCAGTCTGCTCGTCATCCGAGTGGTGATGCGGTTGAAAATCGGCGCCGGCCTCAGTTGGAGCAGGCCCTTGGGTAAGTCACTGGGGCTCAGAGAGAAGGGTAAACATCAGATACTCACAACTCAAACCAAGATAGCGTATTACACCTCGGTACGATTGAGCGTAGAGCGGATTGATCTCATCCGCTTGTGCCTTACGGCGCGATAACGTTTTCTCGAAATCATGTAGACGTAAGAGTTCATCCGGCCACACATGCGGCCATGCTATCCTCTGCCGATCGGCGACCATCCGCCTCAGGAGAGCGGCCCGGTTTCGGGGCGTACTGCCCAGTAAATGCATCAGCCGCCCGCGTGATCCAGTAACCTCCTTGAAGGTCGCCGGCAAATCGTCCAAGTGCTCCAAGTAAGCGATGATGTTGCTCTTGTACCAATGACTCTGCGGCCAACGATCGTTCAGAAACGCTTCGAAGCGACGCAGCCTTGCCTCCGTGGATGTCATCTGAGTACGCCACTTCATGGCCAGCGAAACGGCCATGTCGCAGATTCGCAACGCCGTCGAGCTGAACTCAATGGACAGATCATCGGCCAAGGCATCACCCAGCCGAAAGAGCGACTCGAACAGTTCAATGCCCTGATCCACCTTGCCTTCGGTCATGGCCACATCAACCGCCATTGTCATGAGATACCCCGCGGTCAATGCCCGCCGCAAGCGATTGACTGAAGCTTCGCCTCCGGGCCCATCGAGGCGGCCGATGCCGCTGAAGTCGGCCTGCCCGGCCTGGATCAGCAACTCGATCGCTTCCTCGTGCGCATCAATGTATCGTCGCATGGCATCAACGACGGCTGGTGGCGTTTCGGAGGGCGTGATCGCAAAGGACCCCACAGCGCCCAGTACCGGAAGCAACTGATCCTCCCGCACCTGTCCGCTCTCGGGGCGAACCGCATCAGAGGCCGGCCTCAGATACTTCCGCTCAGGGTCCGGATCGGATATCCAGTCGGTCAAGACCTCTCGTGGATCGCGCAAGAGCTCGAACGCCCGCTCATAGAGCACTGTGCCATCCCGGCCCGACCGCTCGACCGCGTACATCGCCATGGCCTCTTCAAGGTCCAAAGGCAATCCGGCTTCCCGGACCTCCTGCTTGGCACGATGCAGCAGATACTCAGCCGATAGACGAATCCCAACGAACGGGACGATCAATAGCGCCCCAGCCAGGACGACGACAACAATCTCCGGCCGAGGAAGCCCACGGTGCAGTGGCTTTTTCGGCGAAATCACAGTCCGGTCGCTCATCAATCGTCCTCCTGTCCGGTTCAATTCGGCCTCTTCGGGGATCCATCGGTTCGCACCCGGATGCCTACTCGGACTGGCGCCGGATCGGGCGTCCGGAAATCCATCTCAATGGGAACCACCCGTAACCGATTGCGTTCATCGCGCTCGGGCCGCCCAAACCCCGGATCATCCTCCTTGGCCATACGCTTTCGCGAGAAGCCGATCCAGTAGCCGTCGGTCAGATGCTCCAATTCGAACTCATCACCGATCGAGTTAACCGGAATCTCGGCCAGGATGTCCGGCGACAGGGAAGCCAGTTGCTCAGGAACCCGGCCTTCGCGCAGCCGGAAGCGTTCGATGGCCACGGCAATCAGCGCGGCCCGCCGATGAGCCTCACATCTGGCGGCGCTCGCGAAAGATTGCGTGGATGCCGGGCTGAGCAGATAAGCTTCGGTCATCCGATCCACCAGCCCTACTTCAAACGGCGGCGGCCCCTCGACCCGCATCCACTGCTCGATCGGTCGCTCCGCTCGCTGGTGCGCATCGATCAGTCGCCTGAGGATTTCGGCTTGCTGGCGGGCAGTCGCCCCTCGCCAGTTCATCAGCCGTCCGCGCGTGCCGGCCAGCTCGACCAGGTTCGCCGGCAGGTGTTCACGGGTCTCCAGATGAGCGGTGACCATGCTGTTGCGGAATTGGGTTACCGGATCGATCTCCCGCAGCCCGGCCTCGATGCGGTCCAGCCGCGCTTCGGTGATCTCGACCACGCTGAGCACATCGCCGAGCCGCTCGAACGCCATCGAATAAATGCTGCACCGCACCATGTACAACACGAGTGATGGGTCATCACCCAGGGCATCGCCAAGTCGAACGAGAGACCGAGACAGTTCAAGAGCCCGATCTTCCTCACCGTCGATCAGGGCCACGTCCAAGGCCAGCCGCAGGAGGTGAGCAGCGCTACGAACCTGCCTCAGACGATCACTCGAAGCATCCTCCTGGGCCCCAATGTGGCGATCGATGTTGCCGAAGTCGGCCTGCCCGGCCTTGATCAGCAACTCGATCGCTTCCTCGCTCGCATCGATGAACTGACGTGCTTCATGAATGATGGGCTCGGGCACATCGGAATCCGCGATCGAACCGAACATCCCACTTCCCAGACTCGGAAGCAACTGAACCTCGTCGGGTCCGCGCACGAGTTTGAATGCTTTCTCATAAAGCTCCGTGCCATCCCGGCCCGACCGCTCGATCGCGAACAACACCCTGGCCTCATCAAGGTTCACAGGCAATCCCGCCGCGCGAACCGCCTGCCCGGCGAGATACAGATCAAGCTCAGCCCATAGCCGAACCCCCGCGAACGTGATGATCAACACCCCGACCAGGACCACAACACCGATCCCGAGCCTGCGCGGCCAGCGGCGATTCTTTTGATCTGTCGATGATTCTGTCCGCTGATCCATGATGTCCTCCGGTACTCGACTCTGGACTGCGCTCGAACGATGCGATCAACCTCGGAGATTGCCGGTTGATAGGCCGATCATGGCGATGTGAATCATCGATCGGCGGGAACAGCCCCGGAAATCTCTTAGTGGAAGTATATCAGGCTCGAACGGAACAAGACGGAAGCCTGATCGCCTCAGCTCGTTTTAAGCACGAGTTCCTGCCGGCCGGGTTTGAGCGGATGAGTTCGGCCGCGCCAGATGAACTGGCCCGTCACCGTCTCGGGCAACTCGACCCGGGCATGCCAGTGGTTGTCCACTTGCTCGAGGTGGGATCGAATCACGCCGCGCGGGTGCGGCATGCTGGCTTCAAGTTTGCGCAGCTTCCACGGCTGGGGTTGAATGCGGACGCCGGCGAAACCCGGCCCCTCCGGCCGTATCCCCATGATGCTCGCGGCAAAGTGATAGAGCGGATGGGCGGACCATGCATGGCAGTCCGAGCGGCTGGGTTCTGGCTTCTCCGGGGCGGTGCGAAAGCCGCGTTCGGTCAGCGTCAACCATGACTCCAGCCTCGCAAAGATAAGGTCCATCCGGCCCAGTTTCGCCAGCACATCAAGAACGTAGTGGCTGAAATAGATGGTCGCCGGGTCAAGGTTTTTGGATTCAACCAGCGTTGCGGCCACCAGTCGCTGTCGATCCACATCCAGTCGGCCGCCAAGAATGGCCATGCTGTGGCTGTGTTCGGAGGCGAATCGGCGCTCTTGATCATCGCACAATTGGCCGGATGCCTCATCCCAGAAGCATGACCACGCAACCTCGGTCAACTCGTCGGCACAGCGCAACCATCGCGCTGCCGGCTCCGGCTCGCCCACATACCGCTCCAGTTGCCTGGCATACTCAAGCGCCAGGATCAATTGCCAGTGAATCGGCCCGCTGATGCCGTGTTCGCCATCGGGCGGGACACCATGCTTCCAGTGCGGCCGATCGACCCAGTCCATGAAATTCCAGCCGGTCGGCGCTTCGATCAGACCATCACCATTCCGGCACGCCAGAAACGCATCGAGGATCGCCCGCACACCGCGCATATGCCGGCGGACAAAAGCCGCATCATCGCGAAGATGGGCGTAATCATGAAGCATGCCGATCCACCAGAGACTGAACGGTGGGATCACCTGCCGCCGATTCGATGGATAACGCGACTGGCAAAAGCCTTCGGGCAAGCGCGAGAAGTCAAACAACTCGATCGCCTTGCGGACCAGGGCATCATCACCAGTCGAGATCAGCGTCACAAGCGCCTCAAGCCGCGTATCGCCGATGTACATCAGTTGCTCGTAATACGGGCAGTCCATGTACGTCTCATGGGCGCACATCTGAAGGGTGCGGAACATGATCCGCGAAGCCGGTTCGAAGCGCGGCTCATCGCAGGTAAAGCCAAAGTCCCGCTCAAGCGGATATCGCGTCTCTTCCAGGCTGATTCGCTCAATGGTCAATGGTTCGTCGGCGGCCAGCACCACAATGCGCGCGTATCGTCCCGAAGACCACCACGGCGTGAAGAGCACCCTGTTTCCATCCCCGGCGATCAGGACATCCTCATCCGCCCGGTAATACCGGCCGTCGATCTTGTCGCGATCGCCCTTTTCGCGGGATGGATGCTCCTGGCAATAGAGCGCTTCGGCCATGGAGAAGCGAACTTCCGCCCCCCCGCCGCCTCGGACGCCGATGGCCGGATAGACGCAGGCATAGTTATCCAGGTCGATCAGCACACATCGCCCTTGTCTGGCGGGGATGGTGACCGGTTGCCCGTGATCGAGCATCGCCTGCCATCGCCGCGCTTCGGCCTCATCATGGAGCGTCGGGTCGATCGGCTCGTGCGTTTGGCCCGTTTCGTCGATCGATCGCGCATGGCGAACCCGTCCGGGATCGAACCCAGCGGAAACCGGCGCGGGAAGCCGGGCGGGCGTGAGCAGTGGCATCTCCATGCCCTCGCGGTTCGTGTCCGAGAACGCCTGCTTCCCACGCGCGGCCGGTCGCCATGCCAGCGCTTCCAACCCCTGATCGGACCAGTCAAGCAGACGCGCATCGAATCGCACCCGCGCCCCGACGCCCCAGCCGATCTTCTGTTCACCCGGCTCGATCCCCGGCACGATCGTCGCCTCCCATGCGGCGTGGCCGGTCGCGATGCGCTCAAGCCAAGGCTCTTCGGCCGCCAGCAGAAAGCCGGGCGACATGCTCATCTGCGCAAAGGGCACCGACGAGCCCCACGACCAGACCATGGCCAGAATCTCGTGAGGGCCGGCCTCGAGCGCTCCCTGGTAGCTCTCAAAATGCCAGTGGGCCGGCTCGCCTCGCTCCGGCCCGCGCCCCACCGGTCGGCCGTCCACCCAGAGCCGATAGCGCTCATCGGCCGAAACATGAAACCGGACGGTCTCGCTTTCCCGAAGGCCGAATCTCAATCGACAGAGCCAGGTGATCGGTTGGCCGCGTATTCCGCCCGTCCGTGAGGTGGGATGATCCGGTCGCTGGTTGCCGGTGTCCGGCCGGTCGAGGTGAGCATTCGGGGATGGCGGCATCAACCAGTAACACGGCCAGCGGCCCTGCTCAACCCAGCGATCGACGGCTTCCTGCTGGGCGAACGGACGCGCCTCGAGCAGCACGCGCTGGATGGGGGACGGTTCGGCGACCGCCTCGACGGCGGGAGGGAAGCTGGCCTTCGTCGGCTCGCGGGATGGTGCACTGGACATCCATCCATGGTCTTGGGGAAGGTCGGATCGGTCAATCGAGGCCCGACCGCGGCGTCCGCGAGTCTGGAAAAAACTCCGTATGGTCGGTCATCGGGTTATTGACGATTTCCGCCGCCAGCCGTATTCTGCCAAGCAAGCGCTTACGCCGTTCCCGATCCGGATCGGCAAGAGGAGAAGTGGCCGATTCGGCATCGGCAAGGCACACCTTATGTCCGAGGCCACACCCCAGACCCGCAACAGCCCGGGAGGCGCGAAGAAATTTTTTCTGCGCGGCCTGGCGATCGTGCTTCCCACCGTCCTGACCATCTGGCTTGGGGTGGTGGTGTACCAGTTCGTTCAGGATCGAATCGCCCAGCCGATCAATTCCGGCATCCGGGAGTTGGTGATCCGCTTTACCGATTATCCATCGGTGGATGATTTCGACATGGCCCGCGAGGAGGTGTTCTTCGCCACGGAGCGAGAGCTGACCAGCCAACTTGATCGCGCCGGCCGGGATTACTACCGGCAGCTTCAAACCAGGGAACAAAAGGAAGCCTTCCTTCGAGAGTGGGTCCGTCGCGCCCGGCTGGAGCGCGAGTGGAACCAGTTTCACTGGCTGTTCGACCTTGCCGGGCTGGTGGTGGCGATCATCGGCATCTATATCATCGGCGTGGTGGTCGGAAGCTGGATCGGCAGGCGCCTGTACAACCGGGGCGAAGCACTGATCAGCCGCATTCCGCTGATCCGCAAGGTCTACCCCTCGGTCAAGCAGGTCACCGATTTCTTTGTGGGCGAGAACGCCGCCACCCAGGCGACCTTCAGCCGGGTCGTGGCCGTGCAGTACCCCCGTAAGGGCATCTGGTCGGTCGGCCTGGTGACCGGCGGAACCATGGATCGCATTCAAAAGGCGATGGAAGTCCCTTGCCTGACTGTATTTATTCCCAGTTCGCCGACCCCGTTCACCGGTTATGTCATCACCGTCAGAAAAGATGAAGTGGTGGACCTGCCCATCTCGCTCGAAGAAGCGCTTAAGTTCGCCGTCAGCCTGGGTGTGCTGGTTCCGCCGCAGCAGCAATCCCCCGATGACGATGAGACGGCCAAGTTGGGGCTACCCATGGATAAGATGTAGGATTGAATGGGTTCAGACCGATGGCCCGCGGGCGGCGGCATCGGCTGAACGGATGCGGATTCCGGCGGAGACCGATATCTCCGCCATGCTCAGAACAAAGGAAGGCTCGAATATGGAAATAACCGTCAGCGGACGCCATCTTGAAGTCACCGACCCCATCCGCCAGTACAACCAGGAGAAAGCCGGTCGCCTGCCAAGGTTCTTTGACCGGGTCCACCGGTGCGAGGCCGTGCTGGACAAGACCGCCGAGGGTTTTGAGGTCGAATGGATCATTCACGTCGCCAAGGCCGATGTTTTCGTCGCCAAGAGCCGGGGGATGGACCTTTACGCCTGCATTGACGATGTGGCGGCCAAGGCGGAGCGCCAATTGACGGATCACAAGGAGAAAATCAAGAACCATCACAAGCACGGTTGAGTCCCATCCTGCGGGCGGCCGACGGGACGCCGACGGCGGATCGTCGGCTGGTGGGTGGAATCGCTGGCAGGCTGCGGTTGGGCGACCCGAGTCGCGAAACATCACGGGACATTTTCTCTTACAATGCTGCACCACAGAACTTGCGGTCCGCTACAACCCGCGAGACTCACGCCTCGGCAACCGGCCCCGGCAAACGACCGCTCCTTTACCTTGACGGTCTTAGCCGCAACTGCACAGGGCGATCGGACCCATGGGCCTGATGGAGGGCATGGACGGGCCGTCGGCGTGAACCCTGTTCGGATCAGCCGGGCGGCACCGGCCAGGGAAGACATCCAGTGATTCCCATGCCAGAACAACTTCACCATTGAAGGATCCTGATCACCATGAAACTTACCGATTTCGTCGCCCCCAAGGCCATCGCGCCCCAGCTTGAGCACACCGACCGCGATGGCGTCATCGCCGAACTGGTGGACAAACTCGTCGAGTCGGGTTCGTGTCCGAAGAATCTCCGCGACGATGTGGTCAAGGCGATCATCGATCGGGAATGGAAGGGATCGACGGGATTCGGCAAGGGTGTGGCCGTACCCCACGTCAAGCATCCGAAAGTCAAGAAAATGGCCGCCGCGATCGGCGTGAGCCAGAAGGGCGTGGACTTCAACGCTCTGGACAAGGCACCGGTCTACTCCGTCGTCCTGCTGCTTTCGCCCGAGTCAGCCCCCGATGAGCATCTCCAAGCCATGGAGACCATCTTCTCGCACTTGCAGAAGGACACCTTCCGCCGCTTCCTGCGTCAGGCGACAACCACCGAGGAAGTCGTCGATCTGCTCAACGAGACCGACGGTCAGCAGGTCCAGAGTTGATCGACCGAACCAGGACATGCCGTCGAAGCTGGATCGGCGACCCGCCCGCATTCAACCGTTACCTTCCGTCACCGGCCGGACCTGCTCCGGAGCAGACCCCCGCCACGAGGCGCGGCCGATCGTCAGCAACGGCCAACGGCATGGCCTGGGCCTTCGCCCCGATCGCCCCAAGCCCATGAGCCCGACAGCACGCCCGAGACCCCACCACCCGGGCTGAACCCACCCGCCCGATCCCGGAAAACTTCGAATTGTCCCCAAGCCAGAGCGAATCCGAGCAAGTGACCGTCACGATCGCCAACCACCTGGGCCTGCATGCCCGGCCGGCCATGGCGTTCGTCGATGCGGCCAATGCGTTCAAAAGCGAGATTCGCATCTATCGCGACGACCGCAACGACAACGGCGTCGATGGCAAGAGCATCATGCAGGTGATGATGCTCGCCGCGACTCACGGGACGAGTTTGACCATCAGGGCCCGGGGACCTGACGCCACCGATGCGCTCCAGACGCTCCGCAAACTGGTGGAATCCAAGTTTGATGAGGATTGAACCCCGAGAGTCGGCAATCGGAGCGATCGGCGATTCCTTTCCGGCCAACGGCGATTCCAGTCTCCCCCCGGTCTTCCAAGCCTCGGTCGCGTGCATCGACCTCGAAGGGGCGATCAGGCATCGCGTGGTGTGCCTTCCATCCGCATGCAGGCAAGCCGCCGGCTGCGGACATCGGCCAGTAGGTACAGATCGCACCCCGTAAGGTCGAACGTCTTGACCGCCTCGATCACGAGTGGATCGCTGTCGGCCTGATCTTCGATCAGCTTCGCGGTTTGCGACTCCATGCCATCCAGCCAGCACGGGTTGTAACGGCATTCCGGCTCATCGGGAAAAAGGGCGACATAGGCGATTTCCGATTCGACCAGGTCCTGAAAGAAATGGGAACCGAACGAAAGGTCCGGGACCATGTTCTCGCCCATTCGGGCGACTTCGACGATCACCGCCGCGCGGCTGATATCCGCGAAGCGCACCGGGACACCCAGTTCAGGCGTGCTCGTACCCCATCGGCCGGGTCCCAACAGCATGGTCGGGCAACTTTCGCGAGGGCCGATGGTCCGATTCAGCCGGCCCACCAGGCGTGCGGCTTCATGCTTGCCGACCCGATTCAACGCCGCGTAACGATCCGGATCGACCAGGATCAGCCGTTGGATCGGACGCCGGATGCTGCCGCCCATGAAACGGCCGACCGAGGCGAAGAACGTCCGTGACTCGGGCGGATGTTCGGGAACATCCACCTTCGGCCCTTCGCCCAGCGTTTGAAGCGGACGGCATTGAACGATGTTGAACTCCGGTTGGCCATCGACACCGAGCCGCGCGGTGAACTCGATATCCACCGGATAGCTGTACGCCCGTTCCAGCCACCGAAGCATGCCCTGGATCGTCGCCACGAATCCGGTTCGATCCAGCAGGGCTTGAAAGTCGATCCGCCATTGCGTGCGTCGCTGTACGTTGCCCTTGCGGTCTTCGTCGAGGCGATGTTCGGACGTTGCGCACCACTCGACCGGAATCTCAACGCCCTCTTCAAGAAGTTGCGGAAACGGGACTGACTTGAGTTCATTGGACCCGATATCCAGCACATCCAGATCGTGCTGGGAGAAACGATAAGCGTCTTCCTGATCACGGAACGGCCGCTTGTGGGGATGATCCAGTGCGATCACGCAGGCATGGTCCCCTTCGATCCGATCCACCGCCCTTGTGCCAAGCCCCATCACCAGTCGGATCATCCCCGCTTTGGCATCCATCGCCGGATCCCAGACGAACGTGTTACGTGAAACACCGACGCCGGCCACATCGGGCATGTAATACCGCCCACGGTAGGAACCACTCACACGCTGGATCAGAAGCGCCATCGGCTCCTCGAACGATTCCAAACCACGCTGCCGCCGGTACACCAGCGCATCGTCACTCATGGCGCTGGCGTAGACCCGCCGGATCGCCTCCTCGACGCGTGCCAGACGAACCTCCGGCGAGCCCTGGTTCACACAGAAGCAGCTTTCATACTTGCCCGCGAAAGCATTGCCGAATCCATCCTCCAGCAGGCTGCTGGATCGGACCAGAATCGGATATTGGCCAAAATAATCGAGCATCCGGTCCAGCGCGTGACGGATGGCATCGGGAAACCGACCTTGAGGGATCAACGCGCGCAGCTCCTCACCGGCGGCGAAGAAACCGTCACTGGTCCGCTGTCGCATGACCAAAGGCCACCAGCCGTTGCGGACCAGGAAGGTGTAATACACATCCGATCCGACATGGAACGAATCATGCGGCTCCAACCGATCGGCCCAGGGGGCGTCACCTCGGCTCTCGAGAATCTTGCGTGCCAGCAGCATGCCGATGGCCTTGCCACCGATGTAGCCGGTGCCGATCATCCGGGCGTGGACCTTGAGCAGATCGGACACGGTCAGGTAACGGCGAACCAGCCGGAGGACGCGTTCGTCCCGGCCGATGATGGCGCGGCACATGGTGTTGAGCAGTTCCTTGAGCGTCGCCGGCTCGGCTTCCGAGCCCACGGCATCGGCCGCGTTGAGGAAGAGCTGATCCCAATAGTCCAGTCGCCGCCGGGATTCATCCGGACGTCCATCGCCGTGCGCTGCATGGAGCCGGGTCGCATCCCCACTATCGGTCACGGGAATGAACCGCTGATCGCGTAGCGCGTGGGGCAGGAACATCGTCGGCGATCGCCGATCCTGCACCTTGACCGGCTGGACGTACAGTTGCCCATCCACCCGGTGCAGATCGATCATCACCTGGGTGGTGCCGCGAATCTGTTCCATGGTCGAGTGGGCGTGATGGTCGCGGTACATGGCAAAATACGCGACGGTGTCCAGTTCGAACAGGTACGGGCAGACGACGCGGAAGAACACGCCGATCATCTGGTCGGTTGTCCAGATGGACGCCAGGTCCGAAAGGCAATCGAAGACGTAGAACGCGCCGCGACCGTGGGCCGTGATGAGCTGATAGACCTCGCGTGTCAGGGCCTCGAACCCGGTGGGGGTCTTGATTCGAATGATCTTGACATTGGGCCCCGCCTCGATGAGCGGGGCGTGGCGGGCAAATCGCAGATAGATGATCGAGCGCCCCTGTGCCGCCGCGGTGCGGACCAGCGGCGTGACGAATCGCTGATAGTCCTCGATCCGGCTGGTCCGCCAGACGACGTTATCGCCGATGCGAAGGTGATCGAGCACGGCATCCAGATGATCGAGACCGGTCGAAACACGTTGCGCGGCTTGAGACATGGGAGCCACCTTCCGGATCGCCGCGCCGGGGCGCGGTGATGCGCTCATCAGGCGGGCGCATCGACCACGCGCACATCAGCGCCTCGGGCACGGAGTTGATCGAGCTGACGCTGGCCGATTTCCACGATCATCCTGACATGATCCGCCTCATAGTGGCGTTCGTGAACTTTCGCGCGGGTCTCGATGAACTGAAGACTCCGGCCATCGGCAAGCGCGACATCCACCGTCATGCGGACAACCTGGCCGCGCGCAATCTCGCGAACCCGTTCCACAAGTCGATCCAGGCCACGGCCGGTCCGAGCGCTGATCGGCACCGCCTCGCCGAACTCGGCCGTGAGCGGAAGCAGATCGGACGGGTCATCGAGCTTGTCGATCTTGTTGAGCAGGATCAGGCGCGTGGCATCGACCGCGCCGATTTCATCGAGCACGGTGAAGACTGTTTGAAGTTGCTCGCGGGCGCGGGCGTGGGCCGCATCCACCACGATCAGAAGCAGATGGCTGTGGACCGCTTCCTCCAAGGTGGCCTTGAAACTGGCGACCAGGTGATGCGGAAGATCACGCACAAAACCAACGGTGTCGCTGAGCAGCACCGACTCGCCCGCGCCCAGTTCCCACTTGCGTGTGCGCGTCGAGAGCGTGGCGAAGAGCTTGTCATCGGCATAGACGCCGGCATCGGTCAGCGTGTTGAAGAGCGTACTCTTACCGACGTTGGTATAGCCCACCAGCCCCACGGTGAAGTGCGTGTCGTTGCGTGTCTCCACTTCGCGCTGCCGACGCTCCTGCACGTCGGCGATCCGGCGCTTCAACTCGGCTTTTCGGCGCTGGACGATTCGCCGGTCGATTTCAAGCTGCTGCTCGCCCGGACCACGTGTGCCCACACCCGAAGGCGAACCGCCGACGATGCGTTCAAGATGGCTCCACATCGCCCGCAACCTGGGATAGGTGTATTCAAGCTGGGCCAGCTCGACCTGGAGACGGGCCTCATGCGTCCGCGCCCGCGCGGCGAAAATATCCAGAATCAACTCGCTTCGGTCCAGAACCTTCCGCTCGATGGCTTCCTCGAGGTTCTTGATCTGGCTGGGCGACAGATCGTGATCGAAGATGACCACATCGATATCCCGCTGCTTGCACCATGCCCCAAGCTCCTGAGCCTTTCCTGAACCGATATACGTCGCCGGCTCGGGCTTGTTGCGCTTCTGCAGCCACTCATCGGCGATCTCCAACCCCGCCGTCTGGGCAAGCGAACGCAACTCGCCAAGCGGATCATGCGGATCGCAGGGGTGATCCGGCAAGAGGCAGGCCATCAATAATGCCCGCTCCTGATTAAGGCCGCGTGAAAATTCCTTCTGGGGGACTTGAGCCAAATACAAACTCCTGGCGGCAACTTGAGCAAAACCCCGCCGCGTGAACCATGCTCTCATATCTTAGCGAGCTTCAAGAATCACCCACCGACGGCCCCCCGGAATCACCCCCGGAAATACCCCCGGACTGGCCCCCGGACTGGCCCCGGATTGTTGTAAGCAATACCAACCGAAGATCGACCCGCCGACGCTCGATTCACGCCGCGCCCCACCCGTTATGGCCCTTCCTGTTCATTCACACCCAGCCGTCTTCGAGTCTGGGCGAAGATCGCGCCGGTCTGCTTCTCGTCCCCGAAAACGCCCACTCGGACACGCATTTCCGTAAGGTCATCATCCCGAGCCGCGATCCGGATCGACAGACGGGTTTCATCCTCGTGACGCGCGGCCAAACCCGTCACGCCGTCAAGCTCTTCACGGGTGACATTGAGATAGCCCAACGACACAAGCGATTCAGCCGCCGCGTCGGCGACCGCCGGGATGGTCGCGTCGAACACCTCCACGCCTTCGCCATCGATGTACCGATATGCGAAACGGTCCGCGAACATGCCTTCGCAGGCCCAGGCGCCCAGAAGGCAGAAGGTGATGGCCAACCCGATCGCAAGTGTTCTGGTCATGTCGTTGATCTCCATGTACCCATGGTTTCATGCCACCGGCGGTTCGATCCACGCTTATCGCCGATCGCCCAAAAGCGTACAAAATCCACAAGGCATACTCTACCAGCCCCCCACAGGGTCAATCCGGCTCGATCAATCCTTCCTGCCGGTGGACACTTTCGGCTTGTCGAATTACCCTTTACCATGAAAACTCCATCCATTACAGGGAAACGATCATGGCTCTGACCCCCTCCACCATGCTACCCCTGGGAACCGAAGCCCCACCATTCACGCTCAAGGACACCGATGGCCGCCAGGTCAGCCTCGAT
>JAFIFY010000130.1 GCA_020831765.1 Phycisphaeraceae bacterium
GGCCTGACCGACATGCTCGCCAAAGCCGCCGATCAACCCGGCAAAGTGCTGGTCCAACCCGCGGATTCCGATGGCGACGAAGCGGCCTCCGAGGATCGTTCGAGCATCCCCTCGGCCACCGCCGGTCGGAACTGATCGGGCGTTCGGCCGGGAGTTTCCATTCAGTTTCTGGCATCGACTCACCGTACCGACTAGGATTGGCCGGAACGGGGACTGTCATCCGCGCTTACTTCTGTCTGGAAAGGAATCATCATGTCCAAGCCACTGGATACCGCAACGATCACCGCCGCGCTGCAAGAGCTTACCGGCTGGCAATTCAAGGATGACCGGCTGGTCAAGAGCTTCAAGTTCGAACACTTCCGGGAGGCGTTCAGCTTTCTGACTCGTGTCGCCTTCGAGGCCGAGACGCACCAGCATCACCCTGAAATTCACAACATCTACAACCAGGTCACGCTTTCGCTCAACACGCACGACGCCGGAAGCAAGGTGACCGAGAAGGATGTCGAACTGGCCCGAATCATCGAACACTTCAATTGGCGAAGGTGATTCCGCCCGGGATCGGGGAATCCTGAATCATCGGCGGCATGGCCGCATGACGTCGCGGCGATCGATATCTGGAGCATGATCAATGGACCTTCTGGAAGAACTGTGTACCACACCGGGTGTGCCCGGCCGCGAGCACCGCATCCGAACACTGATCGAAGGGCATGCCAAGCGGCTCTTTGATTCCATCGTCACCGATACGATGGGAACGCTGATCTGCACGCGCAAACCCCGTCCGGCCCCAGCCCGAGGCAAGAAGCGAACCACCGCCAAACCCCCGCGGATCATGCTGGCGGCGCACATGGATCAGATCGGCTTTCTCGTCAGCCATGTCGATGATAAGGGCTTCATCCGGTTGAACCCGGTCGGCGGCTTCGACACCCGCAATCTTTTCGCCCGGCTGGTCACGATCTGCCCGGATGTCCGCGACCCGAAGAAAGACCTTCCCGGCGTGCTCAATCCCGGTGGGAAGCCCGTCCACATCGCCGACCAGGCCGACAAGACCAAGGTTCCGGAGATTCATGAGTTCTTCGTCGATACCGGCCTGCCCGGCGAGGAAGTCAAGAAAAAGGTGAAGATCGGGGACATGGTCGTGCTCAGTGCCCGTTACAGCCACGTGGGCAACGCGATCGTTTCCCAGTGCCTGGATAACCGTGTGGCGTGCTGGCTGGCCGTCGAGGCGATTGGCAATCTGAAGCATCACGAAGCCGAGATCATCGTGGCCTTCACCGTGCAGGAGGAAGTGGGCCTGCGCGGCGCGCGGACCAGCGCCTACGCCATCAAGCCGGATATCGGCATCGCCCTGGATACCACGCTTTGTGTCGATACCCCCGGTGTGCCGGGCGAGATGGCGATCACCAACCAGGGCAAGGGCGTGGCCATCACCTGCATGGATTCGACCAGCATCGCCGACTATGACCTCCTGGAAACCTTCGAAACCATCGCCAGGAAGCGCAGGATTCCCTATCAGCGTTCGATCATGATGCGCGGCGGCACCGATGCGGGCACCATCCAGGCCAGCGGTGCCGGTGTTCGGACCATGACGCTCTCCATCCCCACCCGATACATCCATACGGTCACGGAAACCGTACACAAGGACGATCTCGAAGCTGCGGTCAAGCTCCTGACGGCTTACCTCACCGAGGCTCGGGCGTGATGAGCGGTGGCCGAAATGACCACGAAGCCCGTTGCGTCCGGATCGTTGCCCAATCCCGGCATCGGGATCGATGGTTGCCGCGCCGGCTGGCTGATGGCCCGCACAAGTCCCGGCCGGGAACCGATCTTCGGCATCGAACCGGAAATCGACGCGTTGATTGACCACCGCTCGTCCCGCACCCGGTACTTGCTCATCGACATGCCCATCGGATTGCCGGGCGGCACGCATCACCAGCGGACCTGTGACCGGCTGGCGCGGCGGTTGGTTGGGCCGCGCCGATCCAGCATCTTCAGCCCACCGGCGCGGTCGGCGTTGGCCGCGACCGATTACCAGCACGCCTGCGCCCTGAACTTCGCCGCGACCGGTCGAAAGATCAGCCGGCAGACCTGGAACATCATGCCCAGGATCGCCGAAGTGGATGCCCGGCTTCGCCGCGAACCATCGCTTGTCGGTCGCCTGATCGAATCCCACCCTGAAGCATGCTTTGCGGCCACGCTCGACACGCCGCTTGAATACCCGAAGAAATCCCGCGATGGCATCCAGCTTCGCATTGGGATCATCAAGCGGCTGGCGGAATCGCTGGGCGTGCTCATTGGCCGAGACACTTTTTCGCCACAGTCCCTGCCGGGATGCGGTCGCGACGACCTCATCGATGCCCTGGTGCTCTCACTGGTCTCTCTCAGCGGCAAGTCAAACCTGCGCTGGCTTGATGCCGATCCACCCGAGCACGATGAGACGGGACTGCCGATGCGCATGGCGATTCCCGCCGCGGCATGGGTTCGATAGCCATGCTTCGCCCCGATGAACCGCGATCATCGCCGGCTCAATCCGCCCAGCCCCGCTCTCCAATCAGTGGCACGAAGCGGCAGGGAACGCATGTCGTCTCGCTGAGCGTTCCATCCCGAAGTTCGTAAACGTGCAGCACCTGTTCGGCTCGAGAGCCGATCGGCACCACCGCCCGGCCCGGATCGGCCAGTTGTGCCAACAGTTCATCGGAAAAGCTCGGCGCTCCAGCCGTCACGAGTATCCGGTCGAATGGCTGTGGCGGCTCCGCACCACCTTCATCAGGCATCGACAGGTCGAGCAGAGCGCGTATACCCACCGAACCATCTCCCTGAACCACGGTCACACGATCACCGTATCCCAGGCTCACAAGCCGCTGCTCGGCCGCGCGTGCCAACGAGGCGATCCGCTCGATGCTGATGACCTTTGCCCGCATCTCGGCCAGGATCGCCGCCTGGTAACCACTGCCGGTGCCGATCTCCAGAACCCGATGGCCGGGGCGCACTTGCAGCAGTTGGGTCATGATGCCGACCATGTAAGGCTGACTGATCGTCTGCCCTTCGAGGGTGGGTAGCGCCCGGTCGGCATATGCGGCTTCCAGATCGATGCGGCCAACAAATCGGTGCCGAGGCACGCGGCTCATGGCTTCGAGCACCGCCTCATCGCGGATATCCCGCGATCGAAGCTGAGCCTGAACCATTCGCATCGCCAGTTGACGCCACGATGTCCCATCGTCCCCGGCCGACGGTTCCCGACTTGATCGGCCGGGGTTCGCTGAGCCTTCGGCCCGGCCCATGCCGCTCGAGGAAGCCGTGGATTCAGGGTCTGGCGGTTCAGAAGCCGAACGGTTCATGGGTTCATTCCGGCCCGGCCTCCACCCATATGCTGCTCATGCACAGGAAGAAGCCGGCGCGCTGGGAACCGGCAACGCTGATCACCATTTCATTTTCCGTCTTCAGATGCTCGACTTCAACCGGAACCCGGATGATCCAGGCTGTGTTTTCCGGTGTGACCGCGCCGGGCAGCAGGTACTTGTGTCCGTTGAGCGTCACCACACCGTCGCCGTGTCCCAGACGCTGAACCACCAGGCTCAGATAAGCTCGGCGGGCACCTTCGAGCAGATCGGCATCGATCTGGATCTTCTCGACGATGTTCTCGCCCGGCTCGACTCGCTTGAGCAACGTGCGCCCGAAATGCTGCCGCCGCACCATCTTGGCCGCCTGGTCCGACCACTGGGCGGGATCGGTCGCAAGCCGGTCGCTATTGGCGATCGGCAGGGTGATGATCCGTAGCTCGCGCGGGCCCATGGTGACCGAAGTCTCGACCCGGTTGTCGCGGACCGCCACCGCCTGCGTCCGCACATCCACCGCGCCATTCACGATTCGCGAGAACTTCGCCTGCCCATCGGCCAGCCGCGCACCGGCCGGCGCCTGAAGATTCAGATTGACCTTCCGCTCCTGGTGCCGATCGTTGAAGATCGCAACGACCATTTCCTTGCGATCGGGCAACATCTCGGGGCGGGGTGCGTAATCATCGGTCCCATCGATCGAGGCGACCACGTAAAGGTCCGGCGAGTCATTGGCCACGTGAAGCAGGCGGCCGCGCAAGTTGATCATCATCTCCATCGCGATGCCTTCGCCCTTGTCCGACCACCAGCCGCTTTGACCCCGGCTTGTATTCGCGCCATCGCCGAAGTGCAGGAACACCCGGGCCTTGTCGGGCACATAATCGAGGCTGTGCATCATCTTCCGCGTGACCCACTCGAACTTGGCCACATCCGCCGACGCCTCGGCCGCGTCACGATAGACCTGCGGATCGCTGCTGGAGGCGGTCTCGGTGTTGTAGGCGTACAACCACTTGTCGTGTTTGATCACACCGTACGCCGTGATGACTTCATAGTTGGCGCCCATGTTGGTCGGATCGCCGCCGTAATCATGCTCGTTGTAGCCGTCGATGACATCGATGCCCGCATCGATCGTGTCCTTGTAGAGCTGGTGGAACCCCGCCCAGTGGTCCTCGCTGGGACGATTGCCCCAGCCGACGATGTAGACCGCATCCGGGTTGGCTTCCTTGAGTGCCCGGCCAACCTCCAGCATCGGCTCGATGTAGAACTTGAGCATCCCCCGGCCGGACCAGTAGGTGAACTGCGTGGTGTCCACGACATGCCACGGCGTGAAGGCGGTCAGGGTCTGATTGCGATAGGTGTAGGTTTCCCCGTCGGCCACATCGCGGGGCGGGTGGCTCTGCGGCTCCCACCTTCCGCCGTAATACCCGGCCATGCCCTGGTTGTACGGTTCGGCACTGGTCGAGAGCGCGCGGCCGTCCTCGGTCCTGCCGCGCCGCCAGTGGTCGAGATTCGCGCCGTAGCGGCGATCGTAATAGCCGAAGATGCTGGGCAGGTAGTACTTGCGGTCACGCGTCCAGATCAGATGGGGCGCGACCTCGCCATCCATGCGGATATGCACCGGTCCGCCTTCCTCGGCGCGGCTTTCATCGAAGAAACGCGGAATGAAGCCGGCACGGTTGAAGTTCGCCCAGTTGAGATAAGGCTCGTTGTAGTATTCGACGTACATCGGCCGTCCGGCCTCACGAGAACGCTCACCCAGCGTACGACCGACGTTCCGTGATGCCTCACGCCAGTTGTTCCTCGTCAGTCGCGGCGAAGGCCGAACCCGATCGCCCACCGTATTGATGTGCATGGGTGTATATCGATCCCCCAGCCGGACCCCGGCGGAGGTCGCATCATGATGGATCGATCGATTGGCCGCGAGCCGATAGCGCGAATGGCGGTTCTCGCCAAGGTGGAATCCGCCAAAGAGCCCCGAAGGAACGGCCGTGGTGTTGTTGATGTCCAACAGGCGGCCACTGACAACGACGTCATACGCCTCGGGCGCGGCTTCGGGCTTGAGCTTGACAAGGTCCAGCCGCCGCAGCGTGAATTCCACCTCCCCCACACCCAGCGGATTCACCACGCCGATCGCCACGCCCGTGATGCCGTCCACATCGAACCGGTCATTGGCATCCGAAGCGCCACCATTGGGTGGGCTGTGGTGGTGCGGCAGGCTGAAATCGGCGAAACGCGCAATCCCCTGGTTCACCCCACCCCGCGCCGAAAGGTGTACCGCCCACGGGTGGCTATACCAGGAACCATCCGCCTCCCGAAGCGCTACATACACCCCCACATCGCGCCTCGGCTTCTGCGTTGCTACTTCCAGCAGCACCGCATCGAAATCGCTAAGGTCGATCGGCTCATCGAGCATGTGAACCGACCAGCGATTGTGCGTCCAGTTCTGTCGCTGCGTTCCCATGTCGAAGGTGAACGCCACGCCACCACGGCCCTCATCAACCTTTCGCGCATGGCCGGCGAATGTCGCCTTGGTCAGATCGAGCCAGGGCCTGATCTGATCGACAGCCGGAGAATCGGCCGATTGCAGTTTGCCGGCCAACCCGACATCGGTGGGATCGATCGGACCGGGGGTCTGCGCGGCCACCGCCCGCCATCCGTTCACCGTGAACAAGCCGCCCGCCGCAAGAAGAACGAGCGCGGCCAAGCCGATCTGGGTTGTGTGACGAATCATCTTCAGCACCTCAATCTGTGAAAAGAATCCAGTAACCGGGACCATCGATCCAGACCGGCGCCATTCGCCGCGCGGCCGCCACCGGGCTAACCAAAACCACAGCCGTGAATCACGGCCAATCACCATGATAACGCCTGAGCACTGGATTTATTCAGGACTGCGGGCTTTGCCGCCGCCGACTTGGATGCAATCAACTTGGATGCATTCAACGGGACACGGGACAGCGCGATCGGCGAACGAGGCCCGCCTTGGGCTCAATCGACGCGAAACGCTGGTCCGATGATCCGAAAAGTGGCAAGGCAATACCACCCCATCACGCCGAGCACGGATGAAACGACGCCCCTGAACTGACCCAAACCCTTGACGACGCCATCGATGCGTGTAAGAATCCCCAAAGGCCATCATGACTTATTCGCGGGAATCGCCGGTCGCGCCACGACGGCGTTCCCGCTTTTTTGATTATTGGCGACATCGCGGCCGGGTTGGCGTCGTCCCCCACCCCGGTGACGATCGTCAGGAGCCACCGCTCAGTTGGCCGGCTTGAACTCGCCATCGCCGATCGTCGGCGGCGCATCGGTTGCCGCGCCCTGGGGTTGTTCGGCCGGTTGACCGCCCTCGACTTCGCGATTGATCCAGTTGAAGAAATCGCGGGCCGCGCCGATCGAGTTCCGCAGGAAAACCTCCAGCATCTCGTTGTGAATCCCCTTGGAAACATCGATCGCCGACTTGGTGAAGAACACGTTGAGTCGATGATCCTGCTGGTTCTGATCCTTGGCCTGGAGCTCACGGATGAAGACCGTGGGATAGATGAACTCGGCGTTCCA
The DNA here is from genome assembly GCA_020831765.1 of Phycisphaeraceae bacterium. Classification (GTDB taxonomy): domain Bacteria; phylum Planctomycetota; class Phycisphaerae; order Phycisphaerales; family Phycisphaeraceae; genus JAFIFY01. The sequence goes on from JAFIFY010000130.1 coordinate 6,885, forward strand.
ACGGTTGCAGGCCGCCAGGGAAATGTCATGCCGCTCGGCGGGAACCGGCTTGCCGATCATGCAGTGGATCATGAGCTGCCGCTTGGACTGGTCGCGATTCACCATGACCTGGAGCACGGTATTGGGGTTGTGTTCGAACAGCTTGCCAAAGCCCAGCACAAAATGATCTTCAGCCTTCTGGTCATACTTGATGTTGGCCTTGTCCAGATGTTCCTTGAGCAATTCCGGGGTGAAGGTTTCGACCTTAGCCATAGCGTTGACCTTTCCAATAGATTTTGAACTCTGATTCGAGCGACCCGCACTTGGGTGTGTTTCGTCACAGTGTCACCCCGGGATCACGGCCCCGCCCACACGGCAGGCGCTCGTCCACCGGCGAATCGAGGATTGTACATAATTCCCGTCGATACCATCGCACCGATGTGCCACATCCCCCGAAGACCCGGCGCATCCCCGCCAGGATCGAATCGGCCCATGCGCCGATAAATCAACTTGTATCGAGGGTTTACACACAAATGAATGCCGGCCCATCGCTGGAGGCCGTCGGCCTCGGGTCAGAGTCCATCCATCGGCTGTTTTCGCACGCCCCATGACCCGGATAGCGCATCAATCGCACGCCTCATCAAGCTGCTTGATCTGGCCCGGTCGGAAACTGTCCATGAGTGATTCGAGACTGAACTGGTTCTCATTCAGCCGGCGACGGGACGGGTTCCGGTCCACTTCGCGGATTTCCAGCGTCAGTCGCTCCTCGGAATCCAGCAGGAGGACATCAACACGGCGGGGCGGAAGCTCGGCCCGCTGACTTCCCTGTCGGTCGGCGTTGAGCAGGCAGACCAGGCGGCTGTACCCGGCCTCGTCGAGAAGGTCCACCCGCATCGGCAGGCCCGTCTCATGCTGCACCAGAACGCGATACCCCGCGTTCGTCGGCTCGATCACCCATCCCCCGATCGCGTAGTCCCACCACACGTGACCTCCACGATCCGGATCAAGTTCGGCGAGTCCCAGCAGCCGAGGCGTATCCCTGGGATGCATCGGCAACGCTAGCTCCAGCGAACACGGCCGGCCGATGTTCCGGTGATGGCCCCAATAGACCCGGTTCTCCTCTCGAAGATCGAAAAGCCAGTAGCGCTCATCATCGCAGCCGGCCCACAACAGCGTTCCCACCCCCGGCACGGATGAACCCACGGCCAAGGCCAGGTTGGAAGGACGCTGCAGGATCAAGCGACTGTCATCAGCCCGCTCGAATCGGCTTGACCCATCCGGATCGACCCAGTTCATGCTCACCGCGGTCCGAATCCAGAGTCGATCCAGCCCCTCCAGGTTGCGATTGTGCTGCACCGCAAGCTCACGATAGGTCGGCTGGTAAGCCGGAAGCGGATGGTATTCCCGTTGGGGAAGGCGCGGCGGTGGCGGAGCGCAGCATCCCAGCAGCAGCGAACAGGCCAGCATCATCCAGACCAGGGATATGCCCGGCCCGCGGCTGGCCGACCGATTGAAGATGCGCGACCTTCCCCAGGTTTCAGGCCGATTCATCCAGATCAAGAATCTGGTTGAGTTCATCCATGACCTCCTCAATACGCTGATCATCCAGCTTAGGGTCCAGCAGTTCCACCGGCTCACTTTCGCCCCGCACCGTCACCACCCAGAACTCCCGTCGCACCGGGGCGGACGGCACCGAGGGGGCATCCTCCCGGGCCAGGGGCTCATCGCAAGCCGGGGCCGAGGCGGCTTCCGGTTCGAGGTCGGCAACTTCCTCGATCCGGGTGTCCACATGCCGGATCAGCCGCTTACGCATCAGGATCAATCCAAGCACGAACCGGAAGGGAGCACGGTGTTTCTGATCCGGCTCGCCGAGTCGCGCAAAGAGACTCAGCAGCAGGTTGTCATCCACGAAGACTTTCTTCTTCCGGTTCGGCGGGTTCACCGTGGCTTTCCAATAGCTGAAAATCCCCTCCGGACGCCCGCCGTCCCGCCAGGCCTCCATGGAGATATCCAGTCGTCGCAGCCCCAACCCGCCGGGCTGTTCCGGCGGCGTCTCGCACAACGTGGCCATATAGGCTTCACCCGGTTCCAGAGCGCGGCCGGTCATCGAGCACACGCCGGTCGGGCGTTCCACTTCATAAGCGGGCGATCCAAACTGACTCATGGCTGCGCTCCAATGCCATCAAGGCAAATGCCGGTTCGACGCCCCATCCCATCGGCGGTCTGATCGATCAGCGTGGCGATGGTCATCGGCCCAACACCTCCGGGGACCGGCGTGATCCAGGATGCGCGCGGCAGGCAACCTTCAAAATCCGCATCGCCCACATTGCCTTCATTGAATCCCGCATCCACCACCACCGCCCCGGGTTTGATCCATTCGCCCCGGATCAGCCGCGCCCGCCCCACCGCCGCGATCACCAGGTCCGCATCGCCCACATGTCGGGCCAGGTCGCGCGTACGACTGTGGCAGATCGTCACCGTGCAGTGCGCTGCCAGCAACAGCATCGCCATGGGCTTTCCCAGAATCGGACTGCGCCCCACCACCACCGCATGCCGACCGGCCAGCGGAATTTCATACGCCGCCAGGAGCCGCATAATGCCGCCGGGCGTACACGACTGAAAACCGCCAAGCCCCATGGCCATCGCCCCAAAACTGTGCAGCGTGACGCCATCGACATCCTTCTCCGGCCCGATGGCCTCGAACGCCGCGCGTTCATCGATGCCCGGCGGCACCGGATGCTGCAAGAGAATGCCATCGACCGCTTCATCGCGGACAAGCTCATCAAGGGTTCGCAGCAGGTCCGAGGTCGTGCCGCTATGGGCCAGCTCGATCTTGCGTGAGATCATGCCCACGGATTCGGCGCGGTTCCGCTTCATCCGCGTGTACGTCACCGACGCCGGGTCCGCCCCGACCAGCACGGTGGCCAGGCAAGGCGGCCGACCGGCGCCCCTGACCAGATGTTCAACCTTACGAGCGGTCCCGGCAAGGACTTGCTGCGCAATCGCCTTGCCGTCGAGAAGTTGGGCGGATGGGGGCATGGCGCGATTATAGAGGAACGCGCCGAGCGCATCGGCCCTGGAACGCCAACATCCGCCACGGCTGAATTCAATCAACGTGGATCGTTTGCTTTGCGCTTGACTTTCATCAGATTTAATCGTCTGGTTAGCTCAGGTTCCGGCCGGTTGATCCGCAACTGGAGATCGCGGGCCGGCCGGAATCGTTTGCTTGCTCATTTCAGCGGGCCCCCCACCCGCATGCCCACGCCCTCGCACACGACCCGGTCGACCTGCCCCGTCGACCGGGTCACTTTTTTTCATGCCCACGATGCGGCAACGCCACGAACCGGGACAAATCTCTGGACCGACAGGCGGATTCGGCACAGTCTCACCGGGGGACTTGAGCCAATTCGAGGGCTGGCCCCGAGCGCTCAAGTCACCCGACTTCCCCGCCGATGCTGACAAGGCGATGCTCGAACTGCTCTTTGAGACTCCGTTGCTGATCCTGCTCGGCCTCGGCTTCCTGTTGGTCACCGCGGTCCTGGGCACACTGGCCTATCACCTCCATTACCAGGTCGATATCCACGAACGCGCCCGGCAGGCGCGCGGCATGCGCAACGAGTACATCGAGAAGGTCGCCGCGCGACGCGAGGAACTCCGAAAGCGCACCCTCATCGGCCGGGTTCCGTAGGCGCCTGTCTGTCCTGCCCGTCCTTGGCGATCAACTCAGAATCGCCTGACGATGCTCAATGAAACGGCAAAGTCATCGGCTGAGCGGGTCACTCCGAAATGGATCGCCGGCTCGATCACCGTGTTTTCATCCAATTCGAAGGTCAGACCGATGCCGATGAGTCCGACCCAGGGATCGCCTCGTTCACTGGTGACGATCGACTCAAACTCGACAAAGGCATCGATACCATCGTGAAGTTCGCCCACGAGGGTGACGGTGCTCTGGAAAGCGAAGACGTAGCCATCATCATCGCCATTCCTGGCCGCGCCCAGCGAAGGCGTCCATTCCAACGACCAGCCCTCGGCGAACTCCCATGCCGTCGGTGCCATTACGCCGCCCCGGATGCCGCTCGCGCCCACTCCACCGGTTGCGGTCGGCAATTCCATGAACGGCATGACGGCGGCGGCGACATCGCCCCCATCATTACCCACCAGATTGTGCTTCAGGCGCAGTGTCATGTCACCGAAACCCGAGGAAGTCGTGACTTGGCCGGTGTCAGTATCTCGCTCCCGCTCCCAGACATGGAAGTCAGCCCCGACCTGGATTTCCGTGTGCTCCAGCACGCCGTACTTGACCAGCAGATGACCATCGACGCTGTGTGATCGAACATTGGCGCCATCAGGCTCGCGCCGGTTGAAGGTGTAGGTCACGGGGGTGAATTCGACGGCGAATCGACCCCGCTCGGTGGTAAAGGGGTGAGGCTCAGGCCCCAGCGGTCGAAGCTCGATCGGCTCCTCGGCCGCGACCGCCGCGGGTGCGATCAGAGCAAGGGCGAGGAAGGGAAGCGAACGCAAGAAAAGGCTGTTGGTACGCATGCGGAACTCCGTCGAAGGCATGTCGGGAGTGAAAGTTATTCTGTGCGACTAACGGTGTATTTAGCTTAGCCTAAATACTTGCGCCGTCAAGTGCCCGCCCCGTGCCCCTGTTCAACGCGATGCCACAAACCGCGCGATGCCACCGCCCCGATTCGACGCGCATACCAGGCAACCGCGGATTTCCATTAAAGCATGCCCCCGGCGCGGCCACGGGCGACGTCGCCAAGCCGGGAGGGAGACTGATGCGGCACTAATCCGAGTTGTCCAGAGTGTATTCCAGGCCAAGCCTGGCCCAGTTTCCCGCACAAGGCGTGGCGAGCTCAATATCCGTGTATTCATCGCGCGGACTCCGCCACGAATCCACGGCATGGCCATCGACCTCCAGCGTCGCATCCGATGACCGCCCGCGAAGGCGGATGCTTCGAAGTTCGATCGCACCCTGATCGAATCGCCGCGCCACGGAAAGCTCGATGCGCCTCTGCCCACCCTGCCCTTCAACATCCATGACCCCCCACCAGCGGGACGTGTAAACCGGATATCGCCGCCGAACCTCGCCGGCGGGCAGCCACGGACCGATCACCAATTGCCCCACATGGGCACGCTCGGCAATACCCGTCAACGCACCAAGCAACCACCACGTCGCCGGGCTGCTCATGTACCAGTCGCGCCCATAGAAACCGAAATCCGGCAGCCCCGTGCGGCAGTCGTACCAGATCGTCGATGCCCACGGATCGCCCAGCAGCCCGGAGAGCGTCCGGTCCATGGCGGCCGCCTGCTCCATGGCCTCATCGCCCAGTCCAAGGTAGATCGACGCCGCATGCAGAAACGTCGTGGCATAGGGCGGCCAAGAATGCCATGCATACTTGCGGTCCGGCAGTGTGCCATCGGCACAAACCTGAATCGGCGGCAGGCGATACCTCCCGGCATCGCCGTTCCGCTTCATGATCGCCCGCGCGGCCTGGATCGATCGCTCACGTCCCAGCACCGGTGGCAGCCCGAGTTGATCGCAGACCCACCGCCCTTCAAGCTGCCCGATGAAGCAATCGTCGCTCATATCACCCGTCGCCGGGTCGAGCACCTTGGCGTAATACTCACCCAGCCACATGCCCTCGACCGTGCGCTGGGCGCGCTCCAGCATCTTGCGCGCCGCCTCGGCCTCGCTGCCCCGCCCGCGCTCATCATGCCACGCCGCCATCACGCCAAGCGTCGCCAGCCACAGCGTCGCCGTCGGGATGAAGCAACCGCCGTAGTGCTCGATATCCCAGGACGAGCCGCCCTCGGGCACGCCATCGCCATCGGCATCCCGTGAAACCAGCCAGTCGAACGCCCGCAGAACCGTTGGCTCCCACCGCGCCGCGACCGCGTCATCGCCCGATTCGCTCCAGTCCCGATACGCCTGCACGATCATCGACATCGAAAGGTCCGGCCAGCCCGTATCGCCATAGCCGACCTTGCCCGCGCCCAGCGCCAGGTGCGTATTCCCGGAAAAATGCATCAACCGGCCATCATCCCCCTGCAAGCGGGCGAAGACTTCCAGCTCCGTGCGATTAAGTTGGGGATAGAACAGCGAGGTGGAGATATGCGAGACCAGCCGCTGATCCAGCGTGCCCAGCGAGCCCCACATCTGCGGCGAAGCCTCCAGGGTCCACAGCGTGCCGTCGCGCGTGATGTACTGATTGGCGGTCAGGGCGGTGAGATCATTGATCAGCCGATCGCACAGCCAGTCCGGCAGGTCGGCTCCTTCAAGCGACCGGGCCAGTGCTTCGGTCGCCTCCAGCTCGGTCGCGTGCCGATCGCCGAGATATTCAACCACCTCCGCCGGATCAGCGAATCGCTCTTCATAGAACCGCCCATGATCGATGCCGGGCTGGTTTTCGGTTCGATGTTCTGGGTGATGCCAGGCGAGAATGAAGACCAGCTCGCGAAGTTCATCGGGGGCCAGTTCACACGATGCGGCCACGAGCGCGGCCGGATGCACATACCCTTCGATGCCCGTGCGTCCGCCTCCATAGCGCGGGTCCGGATCATCCCAAGAGGGTGGCCCGGCCTTGCGCTTTTCGTCCCACCGCTCAAGCATCGCATCCACCGCGCCGGCATCGAACCGATCCGGCCGCGCACCACGCTGCAACGCCTCCCAGACCGCCGGCTCATCCACCAGCGCATTCCAGAAACAGAACGCATCCACCGCCAACCCCTCGGCCGCTTCGCAGGCCAGCACCATCCGCCCGCCGCCGGCTTCATCGCCGGTCTTCCGCGACATGGCAACGCCCTTGAACCGGCCGCCTCGCCACGGCTCCATGATGTTGCCCGTGCGGTCAAGCCGCAGCGCTTCGCCCTTCGGGCCGATGCCGCCACAGCCCAGCATGTTCTCCCAGGAAAGGCCCAGCTCCAACCTTCGCCTGCGCGGCTCCAGATTGCGAACCGAAAACCGCAGCACCACACCCGGAATCGCCGATCGCGCTGCATCATGCGGCACCAGCGGCGAAAACGCCGTCAGTTCGACCCGCGCGGCGATGTCCGACATGGCATAGCCCAGTCTCGCCACCGGATGCCGGCCCCGGAAGTCGATCGCCTCGCAACCCCGCACCGGCCGCGCCGATACCGCCGAACGCTCCAGCACGCGAAGCTCTTCATCCCACCGCAACCACGCGAAGCAGCCGCGATACCCGCTGAGCAGGTGCTGCGGCGAATGGCCCAATTGGACGATGCCAAATCGACCGTCCGGCAGCATCTCCACCCGACCCGTCCCGATCCCACCGATCTGAACCCCACAAGGATCGACAAACCTCGGATAGCGCGGCCGACCATTCCCCGTCAAGGCATCCATCACAACAAACCTCCATCAACACTAACAACCGACGCACAGCATACCGCTTCGCTGCCATACCGGGGCAGAGGCGAACAGCGATCGGATGGCCTCGCTTGATCCGGACCAGTCACCGCGAGGGCGATGGCCGGCTGGCTTCGATCCGGGTGCGGAGGTGGTCCAGGACGTTGACGTAGTTGATGTAGCTGTCGTACGGCGATTCGTACGGGTTGAAGTACTTGTGGACCATGCCATCGCCGAAATACTTGGTACACATGTAATAGAAGTGGTCGCTGGTCTGCAAGCGCCGCCAGTCGGAGAGCAGCGCCTCATCGGCCGCGGCCTTGATGGCTTCTTCCTGCTTGTAGAGATCGTGCAGCGCGCTGGACTGCATCGCATTGCCCGCCCAGGCGCTCAGATCGCGCTCCGTATCGGCCCAACTGATCACCTGTGGCGAGCGGAAGGCCCAGGATGCGGGGATGCGGTCGCAGATTTCCGTGGGGGTGAGAAAATCGTTGACGCCGGTGGCCAGAATCGCGCCGGGCAGGGCGCGCAGGAAGTTGAGGATGCCCGTTTCCTGCCATTGGTGCTCGCCGAAGGTTTCGTAATCCATGAAGAGGCCGCACACCGGGCCGGGCCGCATCGCCCGATCGCGGGTTGAATCCCGACCACCGGGCTTGCCCTCGCGGCCGATCACATCCAGCCACTGGGCGAACTTCTCGGCCGTCATCGGCCAATGCTCCCAGCCGCGATTCGAGAAGCGAAACGCGATGTCATCGCTCAGGCGGTAGTTTTTGAGCAGGATTTTGAAATCCGGCAATCCGGCGGCGTGGGCCACGATGTTGGGCGAGCGCTCGCCCAGGATGCGGTCCGGCGCTTCGGAAAGCATGCCGCGATATCGCCCCATGGCCGCGACCTGCTCGGCGATGCGATCGCTGTAGATCAGTTCCGTGTTGCGGAAGAAGGTCGGCTCGTAGTCGAAGTGCTCCTTCATCATCTCGCCGTGCAGCTTCACATCGTGGATGAACTCATCCGGCGAGTAGACCGAAGCCAGGCTGTGGTGATAGGTCTCGGCCAGCAGCTCGACACAGCCTGTGCCCACCAGCCGCTTCATCAGTTCCAGCATCTTCGGGCAATGGTCGCGCCACTGCTCGACCAAGGTACCGGTCATGCTGAAGGCGAAGCGAAACCGGCCCTCGTGCTGCTTGACCAGGTCCAGCAGCAGACTTGTCGACGGCAGATAGCACTTATTGAGCACGCGCTCGAGAATGGCCCGATTGCGGTCGTGATCCAGGTAGTCCGGCCCGTTGTCAAAAAGGCTGTAGCGCCGGAGCCGGTAGGGTTGATGAATCTGAAAATAAAGACAAATCGAGGTCATAAAGCCACTCGAACCAAATCTGCCCCGCTGCGTGTCCATCGGTTCACCCATGGACAAGAGATGATATTGTGCGGCCCGGCGCGAATCACGCAAGCGGATACGAAAATCGCCCTGAAACCGGTCTCGGCGCATCGGAGAGACACGGACGGCCCGGGTACCCCAGCAACGGACCGAACAATCGACCTGCCACTCTTCCGAGTCGAGCGCGACTGGGGCCGGGGCAATCGCATCAGCGGACGCGTTGAAACCGTGCCCACGGACACCGCGACCGCTTCAAACCCAATCTCCCGTGCGAAGGCGAATCGGAAAGGCGAACGTAGATCAACCCACCGTCGCGGTTGACCGCCAACGTCCGCTCCGGAAGTTGGATGGGCGATCGTGTAACGGGTTGGGAGCGCGATTCGCGGAAGGTCCGGGGCCGGGGGCCGGAGTTCCGGGGGCCGGGGGCCGGGGGCAATTGGGTGTTTCACGCTGACTGTCACATGGGATCTATCACTACTGTCCCAACGTTTGAACTCCAAATCGCTCTAAGTGCCTTTGGACACGGAACCTGCGGACCTCCATGACCTGCATCGACTTGAATTTGCTCCGATCATGGGATCTTTCCTTGCCAACAGGAGAGGCTCATGTAT
>JAFIFY010000058.1 GCA_020831765.1 Phycisphaeraceae bacterium
AGTGCCCATCGAGGAGGACTGGTCACGATACCGCGATCCGGACGGTGTATTCCGGCAACTGTTCCCCAACGACCCGGCCAACGAGCACCTCGATGAGCCCAGGCGGCCATCCGGGCCGGGTCCGCCCGAATGAGCCGGAGACGTGTTTCAGTTGAATATCAGCCGGTCTTGATGGTGCAATCCGATTGCCCAGAGTTGATTCGATGAGCCGGGTCTGTTCGCTTCCCGCTCCGGAGCGGCCAACCCCTGTCAAGTCCCTACAGCACCTCGCGGGCCCTTGGAAACGAGCCCAGGACGGTCATTTGCAGGCAGTGCTGTCGGGCATCCTTGATGGCGGCCTGGACTTTGGGATCGCTTTCATGGCCCAGGCAATCGACGAAGAAGTAATACTCCCAGTTGACGCGCTGGCTGGGACGTTTATCGATGTGCGTGAGATTGATGCCATGACTGCTGAAGACATCCAGCACGCTCGAGAGCGCTCCCACTTTGTGGGCGGTGGTGAACATCAAGGCGGTCTTGTCATCGCCCGAGGGCAGGGGCGACTGCTTGCCGATCACGAAGAATCGCGTGGTGTTCATGGGATTGTCTTCAATCTTCTCGAACTGAATATGCAGCCCGTATATCTCTCCGGCCAGCGATGAGCCGATGGCCGCGGCATTGGGCTCATGGCTGGCCCGCTCGGCGGCGCGGCTGCTGGATGCTTCGGGAATGATGTTGACCTGCCTGAGCTGCGTGCTCAGCCATCGCCGGCACTGGCTGAGGACTTCGGGCTTGGAATAGACCGTCTGAATCTGTTCAATCGAGCAGTTGGCCAGGAGGTGATGATGAATGGTGATCAGCACCTCAGCGCAGATGCGCAAGGGCGATTCCAGGAAACAGTCCAGCGTTTCACCGATCCCGCCAATGGCCGAGTTCTCGATGGGCACGAGGCCCAGGTCGATATGCCCCCGGCCGATTTCCTCGAAGACGGCGGCGATATCCGCCAGGCCGTCGTATTCAACGCTCGAGCCGAACTTCCGCCGCGCCGCCAGGTGGCTGAAGCTGCCCGCGGGCCCGAGGTAGCCGATTCTCAGGGGACGCTCGAGGGCGAAGCTGCCGCTCATCATCTCCCGCCAGATCGCTTCGAGGCAGCGGTCCGGCAGCGGCCCTTTGTTCCATTTGCGTACCTGTTCGAGCACGACCGACTCACGTTCCGGAGCGTAGATTGGCGATGCTTCGCCGCCGCGTTTGACTTTGCCGACCTCGATCGCCACTTTGGCGCGTTCATTGAGAAGCTCGACCATCCGCTGGTCGATCTCATCGATCCTCCGGCGGAGTTCGGCCAACTGGTTTTGAATGTCCGAATCGGTCATGCGTCAGCGCCTTGCGGGGTGTCAGAATCGTCTTGCCGGGGCGGTCCGCCGCGCGGCTGGGAGATTATGATAAGAAAAACAGCCGGGCCCATCGGGCGTATGATGATCCAGAGTCTTCGGTCTGATCGAACATGAAAGTCGGCCCACCGTGATGACCCCATTCCTTCTGAACACCGCCACCTCGCCGCTTCCGGAGCTTCCGGCCTATCCGCTGGCCGCGGCACCGGCGTATACCGCGTTGGTGATGCTGATTCTGGGCGCCCTGGTCTGGACGAGCGGCCGGCGTCTGGTCAAGCTCAGCGCCGTGATTTGCGGGCTGGTTCTGGGCGCGTTGGGCGGTGCGGCCCTGGGTCAGGTGGTTTCGGGCAGTGAATATGCGATCTGGTGGATGGCCGCGTGTGGCGTGGCGGGCGCGGCGGTGGCGCTGCTGCTGCTTCGGCTTTGGATCGGTCTGAGCACGGCCGTGATGTTGGCGGTTCTGGGCCCCTTGATCTGGCTGGTCTGGAACGGGGCGACGCTGCCGCAGGGCCTGGAAGCGCCCGGCGAACCCCAGGTGGCCGAGGTGGAAGGCGAAGGTGAAAATGGCGGTGACGAGGCGGATTCGCCGCGCGTGCCCGGAACGCCGGTTCCGCCCACCCTCGATGACATCCGCGCACGGCTTCCCGACCTCAACCGTGGCAGCTTCGTGGGTGAATTGAAGCTTTCCTTTGAAGATCAGGAAGCGCAGGTTCGAAACTGGTGGGATGAATTGTCCGAATCGGCGCGGACGCGGCTGGTGACGATCAGCCTGATCGGTGCCGCGGCCGGATTGGCCCTGGGGCTGCTGGCCTATGTGACCATGGGCACCTTCCAGACTTCCCTGGTCGGCTCCGTGCTGCTCCTGGGCGGGTATGAGCGTTTGACGATCGCCCTGGCCGAGAGCATGCCACTTCCCGTCGCGCATGATGGACGCATCCGCATGGCGATCGTCCTGGTGCTCAGCGTCGTGGGCATGGCGCTGCAGATGAGGCTCTGGTCGAAGTCGAGCCGGCGTTGATGCTGTCCAACGATCGGGAAGTTTGTGACATGACCGAGATATCCCGACTTTCCCCCAACGACTCGGAAAGCGAACTGGCGCGGCGGATGCGTTCGATTCTCGACCGGGTGGCCGCCGCGGCCGAACGCAGCGGGCGCAGCGCTGAGTCGATCACCACCGTGGCCGTGACCAAGTACGCCGGCATGGATGAGATTCGACAGCTTGTGCGCCTGGGACATCGTGACCTTGGCGAAAGCCGGATTCAACAGCTTGTTCAACGTTACGAAATGCTCAAAGAGGGCGCCATTCGCCGCGACAAGCTTTCGACCCTGACCGATTCGGCCCAGGATGCTGGAAATCACGAACCCATTCGCTGGCACATGGTTGGCCGGGTCCAGAGAAACAAGATCAAGAAACTGGTCGGCGTGGTTGACATGATTCACAGCGTCGAATCACTGAAGCTGGCCGAAGCCCTGGAAGAAGCAGCGAGAAAGGATGACACCGAGTTTGATGTGCTGCTCCAGGTCAACGTTTCGGGTGAAGAGAGCAAACAGGGCGTTCCCCTCCGGGCCGCGGCGACCCTGGCCGAACAGATCGGGCAAATGGAAGGCATCAACCTGCGCGGCCTGATGACCATGGCACCGTACTCGGAGAATCCGGAGTCCGTTCGCGATGTTTTTCGACGCCTTCGAGAGGAGTTTGATGAGATTCGAAACACCCGACATTGCGGGCCGGGATTCGATACCCTGTCGATGGGCATGAGCGGCGATTTCGAGGTGGCGATCGAGGAAGGCGCAACGATGGTGCGTATCGGCTCGGCGTTTTTTGAAGAGTCAACATCCTGACCGACCCGGCGGCCCCAGCGCGGCTCGACGCTACGCCTTGCCCGGGTTCCGATCGCGGAAAACCTGGGCCGCGAGGAAGCAGATAATCCCCATGCCCAGCACCACCGTACCCAGAACGGCCAGGGCCGCGGCCGGATGCATGACCTCGGCCAGCAGAATGTAGATCGCGGCGCCGAACAGGCCGACAGCCACGACCGCGAGAATCACCCCCACCGCCAGCAGCGCGATACTCGTCCCCAGATTGTGCGCGGCCACACGAACCGCCGTCAGTTTCTTCTCCGCGACCCGTGCAAGGCCGATGGCCAATCCGATCAAGCTTCTCACGTTGGGCTCCTTAGCGGAAAAGCCGGGCGATGAAAATGCCCAGAAAGAACGAAAGAACCGATGCGGTGACGGGGTTCTTCTCAACGAATTGCCTGGCTTCATCCAGAGCGTCTTCGACCTGTCGGGCGATTCGCTCGACCTGGTCGTTGACTTCGTCCCCCGTCGACGACGCCTTGTCCTTGAGCAGCCCGGCAATCTGCTGACGGGCCTCTTCCAGTTCCTTGCGCAGCGATTGAAGTTCAGAATCGCCCGATTGGTTCTTTTCCGCCATGAATCACTCTCCTGGTTTCATCAAGCCACCTGGACATCCAAAAGTCTATCAGTTTCAAGCCGGCAGGGAACTACAACTCCGGCAGGGCGAAGGAGTCGCCGGTCCGGCTGATCCAGTCGGCCAGACATTCCTGAAGCCTTGATCGCTGTTGGTGAAAGACGTGATGGAACGCCAGGTTGACCTGTTCGTAAGGATCATCGTTGAGGTTGTGCAGCATCATCGGCTGACCTTCGAGGCAGACGTACTTCCAGCCGTCGGTGGTGACCACGCCGCGCCAGGGGCGATCGACGCCATGTGGATGAAACTTGCGGACCGTCTGCTGGAGGAATGCCGATTCCGGAGCATCGTCCGGCCGGTCTTCGGGCTTACTGTTCAGAAAACCCGAATAGTCATAGCCTCGCATCCAGTCGGGCTTGGATATCCCGCACAAACCCAGCGTCGTCGGCGCGATGTCCACGTGGTTGATCGGATGGTCCACCTTCCCGGTGTTCCGGCCATAGATGGGGATGCCACCACCGACGGAAAAAGGAATGCGGATCGACTCTTCCCAAGGCACGCTCTTGCCGAACTTGCCGTGCGATCCGTGCATGTCGCCGTGATCGGAGAAGAAGATGATCAGCGTGTTCTCTGCCAGCCCCGCCCTGTCCAGAGCGCGGCGAATGCGCCCGAGATTGAAATCCAGGTTCTCGATCATGTGGTAATAGCCGGGTAAGCCGCTTAGGGCCTTGCGGCGAACCCAGTCCACATCCGGCACGTTCGGGCGAAGCCGCACTTCTCCTGCGCTTCGTGGTGGTCCATATCCGCCCGGCTCGATCGCCGGAAACGGCGCGGGCAGGTATGGATCATGCGGAGGCTGCACACTCAGCGCGGCAAAGAACGGCTTGGTCTGCCCCTCGGGGCCCGGCTTGCGGCCCCGGACATAGTCGATCAGAAGGTCCGTCAGCGCATCGGTCTCGTGGCCAGGAAGCTTGTATAGCTCCACTTCCGCACCATTCGCCTCGTGCCCATGGACGTAGGAGTCATACTGCGAGTTGTTGTTCTCATAGCCGATCCAGGTCTGGAAACCGCCCCGCCGCTCCCGGGGGATGATGTGAAATGCCGACCGCCCTTCCGATTCCGATCGCCCATCGAGGTGCCACTTGCCGAACCACGCCGTGTCGTAGCCATGCTCGGTCAGCGCGTGGGCGATGGTGGGGAAGCTCGGGTCCATGCGCATCGGCGTCCGATAAACGCACTCGTGCGGATAACGACTGGTCAGCAGCGACCCGCGAAAAGGCGTACACCATGGATTGCCCGCCACCGCCCGATGAAAATGCACCCCCTCGTGGGTCAGGCGGTCCATGTGCGGCGTACGAAGATTCGGATCACCGGCATGACCCTGAGCCTGGGCGCGGTGCTGGTCGCCGAAAACCCAGATGATGTTCGGTCGAGGCGGCGTCTTTTCGTGCATCGTCGCATGATAGCAGGAGCCCTGGGCATTCCCATGCGCCTGATCGGGCATCGAGGGGTGTTGATCCGGATTGGATTTTGTCGATTTACCCGATACCCCCGGAACCCTCCACGATGCGATGGGAAATCAGACCGACATGCCCGCCCGCAAAATCATCATCATGTATCACTCGGTGAGCAGCGCTGCCTGTCCCGGCGTCACCGGAAGCGTGCCCATACCCATGGCGCGATTCGCCCGACAGATCGAGCAACTCCACGATGCCGGTTTTCGATTCGGAAAGATCAGTCAGTTGGATCAGACGGTGGACCGCGACACGGTCTACATCACCAGCGATGACGGCACCATCGACTGGGCTCTCAATGCACTGCCCTGGTGTGAAGCACACGGCATTCCGACCTACACCAGCATCATCACCGGCCCATGGCGGGTCCCGGCGATCTATCCCGTAGCGCACCAGCTCCAGATCATGCTCGCCGCCGGCCTCACCAGCTTGCCCATGCCCGGGCTCACCACCGAGCAACGCGACTATATCGACCGAATCTACGCCTATGAGACCCACCCGGTCCGGCGAAGGCTCAAAGGCGCGTGCAACCTGATCCTTTCCGACACGGAAGCCCGCGGGCTGCTGGGAGAGCCGGACCCGGCCATGCGACACCTGCTCTCTCGACGATTCGCGCCGGCGGAGGCGTACGCCGACTTGACCCTGGCCGAGTTCGGACCGCACACCGTGTCGCATCGCGCGTTCGATGGCTACGTCGATGACTACCTGGCCAGGGAGATCACGCCTTGCGTGGCGGCGCTGCGGGAGGCGGGGTTGGGCACGAGCAGGTGTTTCGCGTTGCCGATGCGGCCGCGCTATCCCGCGACCACCGAGCAACTGGCCGATGCGCTTGAACACGCCGGTTTTCGGTTCGTGATGGAAGGCCTGGGTTTCTGGGATGGCCGGAGCCGGATCGTGCCGCGCATCGACGCCGCGACCCTGGAGACAAACCTCGGACTGGCTCCATGGAAGGAGCCGGCGGCGGCCTCGGCGGCCTGAGGCCTCATTTTCACCCGGGGCAATCGGATAGACGATTCCCCCGGGATCCAGGCCCCGGAATCCGAACTCCCGGAACCACAACCCCCGGATAACCGAGTCTCTGGAACTCGCTGGTCGGGGCCACGGTCACCCATCGGGCATCGCCTAGTTTGAGACAATCCCGTCCGATTGCTAATCTATGCGCGAATCGTCAACGAGTCCCGGCTCGATGCTCGGCCGGGACACCCGTTTCCATCGCCCCAATCCTGAAGCACGATGCGCTCCAGCCAGCACAGGGTCGGAGACGTCGGCCATCCAACCCTAAACCACAGGACTGAACATGCCCATTGCAACTCCCCAGCAGTACCAGCAGATGCTCGAAGCGGCCTACAAGGGCCATTACGCCTACCCGGCGATCAACATCAGCAGCATGGTGACCGCCAACGCAGCGCTCAAGGGTTTTCTGGACAAGAAATCCGACGGCTTCATTCAGGTCTCGACGGGCGCTGGCGCGTTCGCATCCGGACTGGCGCTCAAGGACCAGGTTCTGGGCGCGATCTCACTCGCCGAGCACATCCACCGGATGGCGGCCCGGTACAACATTCTGATCGCGCTGCACACCGACCACTGCCCACCGGCGAGCGTGGACAGCTTCCTGGTGCCGTTGATCGAGGAATCCGAGCGGCGTGTGAAGGCCGGCCAACCGCCGCTCTTCAACAGTCATATGGTCGATGCCTCGAACCTGCCGCTCAAGGAAAACCTGGACCTGTGTGTTCCCCTGTACGAGCGCCTGGCGAAGATCGGCATGATGATCGAGGTCGAGGCGGGTGTGGTTGGTGGTGAAGAAGACGGTGCCGCGGGCAGCCACGACACCCCTTCGGAGAAGCTTTATACCACCCCCGAGGACATGGTCGAGGTTTATCGGCGGATGGGCAAGATCGATGGCACCTACATGTTCGCCGCGACCTTCGGCAACGTCCATGGCTCCTACAAGCCCGGCGTGGTCAAGCTTCGCCCGGAGATTCTCAAGCAGGGCCAGGATGCGGTGAAAAAGGAGTTCGGCGGCGATTCCAAGTTCTACCTGGTCTTCCACGGCGGCAGCGGCTCGGAAAAGAGCCAGATCAAGGAGACGCTCGGTTACGGCGTGGTGAAGATGAACGTCGATACCGACACGCAATACGCCTTTACCCGAGCCATTGCCGGGCACATGCTGAGCAACTATGACGGCGTGCTCAAGGTTGACGGCGAGGTGGGCAACAAGAAGGCATACGATCCCCGCGCTTATCTCAAGGCCGCCGAGGAAAGCATGGCCAAGCGGGTGGGCGAAGCGTGCGAAGATCTGGATTCTAGCGGCAAGAGTCTGCTGGGCGGTTGACCGTCGGGGCCGTTCACAATAAACGGGGCCCCGACAGGCCGGCTTTGGACGATCGATCGACTGGTGTCTTGTGGAGCCCCGGCCCTCGGGAGCTGCAGTGATCAGCCAGGTTCGTCTGGGTGGTCCAGGTGCCATGGGAAGTCCGGGAATTGCGGCCCCGGGTCGCCCCAGGGCCCCGGGCCCCGGCTTGAGTGGAGATGTCACTATGTTTATCCAGATGCGTAGCAGGTGACCTTGGCGAACGCTTCGTCACGCGGGTCGGTGTGCGACCTCATTGCGCATCGAAATATCCACGTTGATCACCCAACTCCGATGCATCGAGACTTTAGCGCGATCGGAGATGCGCCCTATTGCGACAAGGCGGCTGAATCCACCGCCAAAGGCGAACCCATGCGGACAACCACTCCCGCCTGATCAAGAGACTCTGGAAGCGAAGCGCATCACCTCAAGAACCGCAAGCCGCCATAGGAAATTTCCGCAAATCCATGCGTAAGTCCTATGGGTCAGCGAAACGCAAAACCCTTGACAATCTATGCTTAATGGGTTAATCTTTCATCGGATGGGCGGATGGTGACTCGTGGGTTGGGCTGCGCCAGGACTCCCGTTTCAACAATCGCTCCGTTCTGAAGTGTTGGTTTGGCGGCTTGTCGTTCACAAGCGATCCAAGGCAATCGCAGTGCGTGCATCACCCGGTTGAGGCCGGACTCGCTGCCTGGGCGAGCACACTCCTGGTGCTTGACCATTGTGGGAAGTCAACCTGCTGCCATCCAGGTGTTGCGGGTAACCTTGAGCATCGCAAGGGAATCGGCCGGCCGGACGTTTTGAATCCGCGGGCGAACATCGTGGGCGGCGGACTCGCCGGCCCGTACGTGCAGCCACATGGATTCTGAATTCGTTGACCGGATCACGCCCTGTTTCGAGCCAATGTGTAGCGGTTGAACATGAGTCCGTGGTCGGTTCATGGGTTTTCCCACGGCCCGCGGCTCGGAGGAACGAACTGATGGATCGATCAGCGACCTTGCGACGACTTGCCGCCGAGCGGGGCACCGGGCTTGCTTCGTTCCGGCGGTTTGGCCACATGGCATCGACATTCCACGGCGGCATCATGTTGTTCCTGTTGCTCGGTGTCCTGACGGCCGTGGCCTCCGGCCAGGATGAAAACACCCAACCGGCGCCCGCCGAGCCCGAGACCCGATACTTCATCCGTTCGGTCACGCTCGAAGGGGTCAGTGATCAGGTGTTGACCCGCGAGACGTTGCTGGCCACCACGGTTCGAATTCATCGAGTCGGCGAAGTCTGGTCGGCTGTCGATCTCCCGGCCAACGGTGACGATGTCGAAACCCGTACACCCACGATCGGTCGCTGGGCGGATGAGTTTCCTCAAGGCGCCACCGTGGATGCTTCGGTGATCCGGGCGATGCTTGATGGCATCTTTCGGAAATACCGTGACGCCGGCGTCGCCGCGGTCCGGACCTCGGTCACGCGGGCTTCGGTCGAGGCATTGACCGAGGATGGTAGTGGAACGCTGATCATTCAAGTCGAAAAGGGGCGGATCGACGAAGTGCGGACCGTCAAGCGCGAGGATGATGCGACGATTCCTTCGCCCCGCCATGACCGCATCGCGCGGCGATCACCAGTCGGTGAAGACCAGATCATCCGCCTCGACCAGATCGATCGGTATGTCGGCCGGCTCAATCGTCATCCGGGCAGGCGGGTGGATCCGATTCTCGCGCCTTCGGAGGTCGAGGGTCGGTTCCGTCTGGACTACATGGTCACGGAGCCGGACCCCTGGTCGGTTTATGCCCAGGTCACCAACACCGGTACGCCGACCACTGGACGGTGGCGCCAACGCTTCGGCTTCATCCACAACAACCTGACCAATGCCGATGACATTCTCTCGCTCGACTATATGACCGGCGACTTCGACCAGGTTCACGCCTTCAGCGGGAGCTACAGCCGTCCGCTGGACGATGCATCGCGCATCAGAGCCCGAGTCTTCGGCTCCTGGAGCCAATACCGCGCTGATGAAGTCGGCCTGGCGCTGATCGATCTCCGCGGCGAGGGATACACCATCGGGGGCGACCTGACGGTCAACGTTTTCCAGCAGGGAAGCCTCTTTGTCGATCTGATCGGTGGCCTGAGGTACGACCGGTCCGAAGCCCAGAACATCACATTCGACACCCGTGGAGATACCGGATTCGTCATTCTCTCCGGCGGCGTGCTTCTTGACCATCGCCAGAGAACGCGGAGCACCAGCGCTTCGATCATCTTTGAAACCAGCCTGCCGGGTATCGCCGGAACCCAGGGCGACCAACTGACGAGCCTGGGCCGGGACAATTCATCCCGATCATGGGTGGCCATGCCCTATTCGCTGTCCCACACGCTCTTCCTCGATGCCCTGGGCCGTGATGCCGACCAGCCTCTCGCCCTGGCTCACGAGCTGGCGCTCTCCGTGCGCGGCCAGGTTGTGTTCGGCGGGGATCGGGTTCCCCCGACCTACACCCAGACCGCCGGCGGCTTCTATACCGTTCGCGGATACCCCGACTCCTTCACCTCCGGCGACAACGCGTTCATCGGAACGGTGGAATACCGGATGCACATCCCAAGCCTCTTCGAGCCTGGGGAACCGCACACGCTTTTCGGTCGTCCGATGCGCTGGCGGCCTGAGCAGGTCGGCGGCCCGACGGACTGGAACCTGATCGCCCGGGCGTTTCTCGATGTGGGCTTCACTTCCTCAAATAACGCCTTTGCCTTCGAATCCGACCATACCCTGATCGGTGCGGGC
The DNA here is from genome assembly GCA_020831765.1 of Phycisphaeraceae bacterium. Lineage (GTDB taxonomy): Bacteria > Planctomycetota > Phycisphaerae > Phycisphaerales > Phycisphaeraceae > JAFIFY01. Next base: position 10,436 of record JAFIFY010000058.1, read on the forward strand.
GTAGGATTGGAAATGACCCTCTGGCAGAATCTCCAGGCCCGGATGGACCTGGGCTTTCCGCTGCATGAGGTGGATAACGGGACGACACGGGTCAAACCCGGCAGCGCCCGGATTCACGTTTCGATCACCGTGTCGTGGTAGAAGGTGATGGATCGACCGCCCGGCCCGTGTGGGCTCGGGCGCGAGGGCCATGGACCGGCCGACGAAAACCCTATGGGAACAGGCAAAGTCGGGTGACCCCCTTGGGTCCATCCCGGGAGATGCATCATGAAACGCGGTAGCCATCTGGCAGAACTCTTCCGTCGCGCGGCCAGCAGCACTCGATCGGTCGGTCGCTGGTGTTCGGGGCTTCGAAGCTCCTTCGGCCCGGGACGTCGTTCGGTCACCCGCCATGCCGTGATCGGCGGTCTGATCCTGCTGCTGCCTTCGGCCCATGCACAGGCCACCGGACAAATCCAGGTTCGGGACGTCGCCCACGGACAGGCCCAGTTCAATCAGAACGGCGCCCATACCCGGGTCGATGTCTCCCACCGCGCCATCATCAACTACAACCAGTTCAACATACCGACCGGACATTCCGTCCAGTTTGTGCAACCTTCGGCCGACAGCCAGGTGCTCAACCGCATCCACAGCACCATGCCATCGCAAATCCATGGAACGCTGATGGCCAACGGCCAGGTGTTTCTGGTCAACCCCGCGGGCGTGGTGTTCGGGGCCGGGTCCGTGGTTAATGTCGGCAGGCTCTACGCCGCGGCCGGCGACTTGACCGACAGTAATTTTCTCAGCGGAACCCACCGCTTTGTCAGCGGACATGGCTCGGTGATCAACGCCGGTTTCATCGAAGGCGAGCATGGCGTCCATCTTCTCGGCCGCCATGTCCAGAACCAGGGCGTCATTTACGCCCCCAGAGGCGTCGTGACCCTGTCAGCGGGCAGCGAAATCTATCTTCGCGAGAATGGATCGAGCGTCCTAGTCCAGATGGACACACACAAGACCGATGCCGATACGGCCCAACCGCCCGCGGGTAAGCCGGGCATCGCCAATGATGGGCTTGTCGAGGGCGATGAGGTGGTCTTCTCGGTGGGCGATGTCTATTCGCTGGCCATGTCCAATCGAGGCGCCATCCGTGCCCGTGGCGGCAGAGTCGCGATGGAAGCCGCTGATGGCACCGTCAGCCATGAAGGCACGATCGATGTCAGCAGTGATTCCGGCACCGGGGGAGACGTTCATATCACGGGCGGCACGCTGAAGATCGATGGCCGGATCGATGCGTCGGGTGCTTCCGGCGGCGGGCAGATTCGAATCGGTGGCGATCGGGGCGGACAGGGCGATATGCCCAGGGCTGAGCGAACTTTCATTGGATCGAAAGCTGAAGTCCGGGCTGATGCGCTGAATTCGGGCGACGGCGGGTCGATCGTGCTCTGGGGCGACCACTTGATGCAGATGGCCGGCAGCGCATCGGCGCGTGGTGCCGGCGACGGTTCGGGCGGATTCATCGAGCTCTCATCCATGGGCCGGCTCGTGCTCGATCCCCTGGCCTCCATCCAGACCGGCGGCGGCCGGATTCTGCTTGACCCGAAGAACACGATCATCAGTCTTGAGCCGCCCACCGGAGACCCAGGCGACGGCTTCGATACCAACCCGGGCGAGGATTCGTATCTCACGCCCGATCAGATCATCGCGCTGCTCAACGGCGGCCACGTCACCATTCAGACCAACAACGATCTTCGCGTCGAGGCCGCGATCGACGCTTCGGGCGGCGATGGCGGCGACCTCACCTTCTGGGCCGGACGTTCGATTCTGATCGACGCCGACATCATCCTCAACGGTTCGTTCGAAGCCATCGCCAACGCCTCGACCAGCCTCGGCGTGGTTGATGCCCATCGTGATCCCGGTCCGGCGGCGTTCACCATGGCCCCGGACACGATCATCAATACGCTGGCGGACCCGATGGCCGGCATCGCCATTCGCGTGGCCGACGGCACGGGCCTGACGCACGATGAGGGCGGGCCGATCACCCTGGCCAATCTCGCCGCGACGGGCGGTGTTCTGATCGAGAACCTCGGCGCTGGAACATCAGCGGCCGATGTCGTGCTCGGCGGCCAGATCATTGCACACACCCTTGGATCACCGCCCGATACCGGCGACGTGACCATTCGCGCCAATCGCGATGTGGATTTACTCGAGGCCACGATTGATGCGCAGCTCGATGTGCGCATCAGTAGCCATTACTCCGGTGGACCCGATGGCGGCTCGATTCGGCTGGTCAACAGCACCATCATCAGTCGAGGCGATGTCGTGCTCGGAGGCGGCGTCGATCCCGAAGCAACGCCAGCGCAGGGGTCGGACAGAATCGCCGACGGCATCACGTTGTCGGCCAGCGGTATCATCAATCAGCATTCGGGCGATATCAGGCTGACGGGCACCGGCCACGGTATGGGGCGCGGCGTCTCGATCGCCGTCGGACAGGTCTCGACCGAGACCGGGAACCTGTACATTCACGGCCAGGGCCAGGATACGGGCGTGGCCATCAACGCCGCGGCGGTCGGCGTCATGGATGGCAACGTCACGATTCAAGGATATTCCCTGGAGAGCACCGATGCCGCGATCGCTCTTTCCGGCGGCGCTTTTGTGGGTTCAGGTGGGGACTTGCGGATAAGGGCCGTCAGCACCGGACACGATGCACTGGTGTTGCAGGAATCGGTGGTTTCCGGCGAGCACATCCGAATCGAGGCCGATCGCATGGTCTTCGATGCGAACAGCGCGGTCACGGGCGACGAGGTGGATCTGCGGACCACGACCCCGCATGAAGTTCTCGGTGTCGGAGATTCCACACTGGCGCCCAGCCTGATCTCGGGTCAGAGCCTGTCCCGGATCACCAGCACCATGCCCGTGGATATCCGGAACACGATCGGCGGTATCGAGTTGGGTGGTGCGGCCATTACCGGCGACGTTGCCATCTCAGCGCTGCCTGGTTCGATTCTTGTATCTGGAGAGTTCTCGGCGACAGGCCAGATGGTTCTGATCAGTGGATCACCCGGAAACGCCATCGGCGGCCCCGGTCGCTTGATCGCTGACACACTCATCCTCAATACGCTTACCGGCTCGATCGGTCAATCGCAGCCTGTCCCCCTTCAAGTCAGCGCCCGTGATATCTTGGCCATGACCTTCGCCCCCGGCGCTCTGGTCTCGCTGGCCAATGACTACGGCGGTGCCGGCCAGGCCATGTTCAGGGCATCGACCGTATCTTCGAACATCTTCCTGACCCACCAGGGCGGTCCCCTGAGTGTCGGGAACGTGTCAACGGGGGGTAATCAGGTCCATATCACCAATCTGGATGGCACGGGCATATCGCTGGATGGCATCGTCAGCACCCAGCCCGGCGGCGGAGGCCTGGTCAAACTGAGCGATCTGGTCGTCAACGTTGCCCCAGCTCCCGGATCAGGCAACATCACGGTCATCAATGCCTTTAACGGCGTGGCTGAGGATCTGATCATCAACGTTGACCTGATCGGTGCGGCCAGACTGGACCTCGAAGCCAGCCGGGACATTATTGTCAACGGCAGTTGGCGGACCGAAGGCACGGGCCAGTGGATCAACGCATCCGCCGGGCGCGATATTTTCATCATGCCGCCGATCGGCGATGCGGCAAGTACGTACCTGACCACCGGCCAGAACGCGGACATTTCAATCTGGTCCGGGCGCGACATCATCATCACCGGCCGCGTTCATGCCCAGCAAAGCGCGGTATACCTCCAGGCCGATGGCAACGGTAACGGCATTGGCGGCGTGATGATCGACAACGGCCAGGTGCTGGCCGGCACGAATGTTGACATCGCCGCGTCGGTGCTTTCGGCCCGGCTGGGCGGCGACCAGGCCGGATTGGTGGTCCAGGGCGAATCCACGCCGGCAACGGCCCGCATCTTCGCCGCGCAGGACATCCACTTTGAGCACAACGAATGGGCACCGCAGGGCGCAGGGGTTCTGCTTACGGGAAGCCTGCCTTTCTACGACATCTTCACCGATGGCGGCGGAATCACCATCCGCTCCAATGACCGCATCGTGGTCGACGGCATCAGCCTGACCACCAACGGTGGTGATCTGAGCCTCAACAGCGATCGGAACGGCAACGAATCCGGCCCGATCCACCTTGCTAATTCCACCATTGAATCCCTGGGTGGCGACATTACGATCAGCGGCGGACCCGATCCTGAACTCGGATTCGCCGCCCGTGGAATCCGCCTGGAGAACACCACCCTCGATGCCTCGGCGGTTGGTGGACTTTCCGGCGGTGCCGTGCGGTTGCGCGGCGATGGACTGGCCCATGATCAGGATACCCCCGGGGTATGGATCGGCGGCAGCTCACTCCTGTCAACCAGCGGCAATGAAATCCAGGTCATCGGCCTGGGCGGGACCGGCACGGCCGGTATTCGTATCGCCGATGCCACCATCGCCTCGCTGGGCGATGGCTCGACCCTGTGGATCGAGGGTAGCGGAGTTGACCTGGGCAGCGCCGATCCCCAATTGCCCAAGACGATCCTGCGTGTCCACGACCTGACCACCATCCACGAATTGGGCGATGATGTGTTCCTGGTCGGCGATGTTCGGCTGCTGATTGATTCGGATGCGACGATCAGTCAACCCTTGATGGTGACCGGCGCGTCGGGCGCTTCGCTTTTCGTTGAAACCCCGGGCGACCTGACCATCGATGAATCGATCATGGTGACCGGCGTCGGCCTCCAGTTGATTTCCGGTCAGCGGTTCACCGCCACGGCCAATGCCGCGATCTCGATCGGAATGGCCGAGTTGGGCTTGACCGCCGATATGATGACGTTCCAGCCCGGAGCGGTGCTCGATGGCTCGGGTCCGCTTCGGATTCAACCGCTGGGCAACTCGACACCCATCGGCATCGGTGATGGAGCGCCGGGCGTGCTCACCCTCGATCAGGCCGCGCTCGATCTTGTCCAGAGCGGCTTCGAGTCGATCACGATCGGCCGCGACGGCGGCAATCACACGATCCACATCAATCAGGTCGTTTTCAACACCCCCACGGTGTTCGTCGCCGATGGCCCGGACGGCGCCATCTTCGTCGACGGCGAACTGCTTGGCATGGGCATCACCTCGTTCACCTTCGATGGATCGGGGCAGACGACCACGCTAAGTGCTGACATCATCACCCGCGGCGGTGCGATCATCTTCAATGACACGGTCATTCTGGCCAACGATGTCCGGTTGGACACCACAGGCGGGGGAACGGCACCCCAAGGCGGCAACGTGGTGGCCAATCGCCCAATCGACGGCACGATCGATGATTTCCAGGCCCTGTTCGTCAATGCGGGCACCGGTGGTGATGTTTCGTTCAACGCCCCGGTGGGCGGCGTGACCCCGCTTCGCGAGTTGGTGATCGAAAACGCCAATAACGTGAACATGAACGGCACAATCAACGCCGGCTTTGTGCGCCAGGAAGCTGGAACCGGCACAACAACGATCAACGGGGCGATCGATGCCCCACGAGGCGTTGACCTGACCAACCAGGGCGGAATCATCGCTAACGCCCCGGTGACCTCGACCGATGGTGGCGTCCGCTTCAACACGCCGGGACCGGTCGTTATCGATCGGAATGCTCCGATCTTCGCCGGTGCCGGATTCGAACGGGTGGGCGGCGGTCCCACGACGATCGGTTCATCGATCACCACAAACGCCGGCCCGGTCCTTGTTGACGGTGATTTTATCCTCAGCCATGATGTCACCATCGATACCACCAATCAGTGGCTGTTCAACGGCGCGCAGGTCGATCTGCTTGGTGCCCTTTTCGGCACGGAATCAGGCCTGTTGCTGACGATCATTTCCGGACCGATGCATGCGATCAATCTGACCCCTGAACCGCCTCCGGGCAGCCCGGCGGTGACTGTCGAATTCGTTCGAGAACCATCCGGCCAGCCGGGCCCGATCATCGTGGACTTCGCCGCCACGGTTCAAGGCGCAACCGATATGGGCGAGGATGAGGAGGAGGAACGGTTGGACGAAGATGACCTGCGGGAGCTTCGCGAGATGCTCGGACTGGATCGGACCGTCCAGCTCAATGCGTCGATGGCCCGGTTGCTGCAGCGTCGCTTCGCAACCTTTAGCGAGGATCGGCTCGCCGCGTTCCAGGAATCGTTCATCCGCGCCTACCAGGAAGCGGTCATCGCCGATCAGTCTCCGGCACAATTCATCCAGGGCATGGACCCGGCGGAGGAACTGTGGAGCGACCTTGCCCGCGTCGAAGCGATTCTCGAAGCCCTGGACGCCACGCTCGTGAATCCCGCCGATCGACCCGGCTCCCGGCGCGCGGTGATCCGAAGGCTGGCACCCGACGGCATCAGTCCGGAGAACTTTGATCGCATCATGAACCGCTTCGCCGACCGGGCCGTGCTGATCGCCGGGGCGGGCTGAATCGATCAGTCGTCGTCCATGACGGCGGATATCTTCGTCTCGATGATCGTCGGCTCCGGGCCGCCATCATCGATCTGGACCGATGCGCGGATGGCCGCCCTCGTGCCCGAATCCCGTGCGCGGCGAAGGTCGGCCATGCGTTGTTCACCGGCCTCCAGCCAACCATCGCTGACCGAGAAGGCAAGGTGATCACGGCTGGGCACGGAGGAATGGCTTACAAAGTGCTCGACCACGTTGAATTCGGTGTCCGCGATCTCCTGCTGAAGGGCATGGATCGCGGCCTCGCGAATCAGCGGACGACGCGCGGCCACCGAGGCCGCCGGATTCGAATCCACGAAGCGGACCTCGTAGACCGCCACGGCTGGAACCGGAGTCACGGCCTTGGGCTGCTGGAGCGTGATCGAGCGGGTCGGGGCCTGACACCCGACGGCGGATGCCAGCAGCAACAAGAGCATTGCGGTGAGCGGAACTCGCATGGTGTACCTCCTGAAATGAGTATCGGCGGTTGATCACGCCGAGTTGAGGCGGTTGGCCCCGGGAGGTCCGGATAACCCGGCGGCAGCCTGCCGCATCCGCATTCACCGCCACCCTGTCGTCAAATATTTCGCTAAAATAAGGTTATGGCTTGGGTGCTGACTCCAAGATGGAATCGGCGATGGGCGCGGCGTTCTTTGGTGCGATGGGGTTCACTGCCGGGCCGATGTTGGCATGGAGATAAGGGGTGACTCGCCCGGACTTGGAATGAGTTCGACCAGCGCGACGGATCGAACGCGGACAAAGGACGCTTGGACTATTGATTGACCGCAAGGCCGGCGCGTTGGGGTCGCGTGGCGGCAGTGATGGAAAATCCGGCGATACGTGACGGCTTTTCCGCGTCCTGTATATTTGCCGATTGCGAAAGTGAGCGTCGAACATGGCCAAGCACGTACTTAAAGTTTCGCGGGGCCGGGAGGTTCAGGAAATTCCGCTGGATCGGCCCAAGTACCGGATCGGCCGCGAAAACGCCGACATCCTTCTGCGCAGCAAGCGTGTGTCGCGCGATCATGCCTCGCTCTATCGCGACCCGTTCCGTCGCTGGATCATCGTCGATCAGAACAGCCGCCACGGCGTCTACGTCAATCATGAGAAAGTCGAAGTGGTCACGCTCAGCGAGGGGCAGCAGGTTCACATCGGGCCGTTCACCCTCGAGCTGGCGCTGGAGCAGTCCGAGCTGCTCACGCAGGGAATAACCAGCCCCTCGGTCCAGATGACCTACCACGACGACGATGTGGACATGGAGGCCCGCGACACCAACAGCACCCGATTGGGCCTGCTTCAGTTCAGGCAATTCAACCACATCACCGAGGAACTGGCGACGGCAAGCAGCGTGCGCGCGCTCCACCAGCGTGCCTGTGAGCGGCTGGTTACCGAAGAATCCTCCTTCGCCGCGATCCTTCGGCATGTTCCAGGTCAGGAGCCGACGATCATCGAGATCTATTGCGGCCCGGCGGTATCACGAACGCCCGGCGAAAATGACAACGGCGCTCCCATGGTTTCCAATCGTGTTGTCCAGGCCGCGAGCATGGGGCAGGACGCGATCAAAGCGGGCAGCGTGCGCTCCAGCAGCCAGACGGACCTGCTGCTGACCGTAAGCGATCAGGAGAATCCGCGAACCGTGCTGTGCGCTGTCATCGCCCGGTCCAACGATTCAACCGACATGCTCTATCTGGATGCCCCGCGTCATCACGTCAGCTACCAGGACCTGGACCTGCTCACAGCGCTGGCTCGTCAGATCGCGCTTCTGCGTAAGTCCCTGATCTACGCCGAACACCGCGTCGACCAGCTTCAGACCGAGCGTGAGCTGAACATGGCGCGGGATATCCAGGCGCAATTGGTGCCCGCCACCTCCTTCGAAATCGAAGCGTGCCGGTTTTCGCTGGTTTATCAGCCGGCGACCTGGGTCGGCGGCGATTACTGCGATCACTGGGTCTGGCCCGACGGCTCCATCGGGTTCGCCGTCGGCGATGTCTCGGGCAAGGGCTTGCCCGCCGCCCTGGTGATGAGCAACGTGCATGCGACGCTGCGCACCGCCACGGGCATGTCCCCGGAGCTTGAGTCGGTCATGCGCTCGAGCAACGCCCACATGATCCGGTTCCTGCCCGAATCGATGTTCGTCACCATGATCCTGGGTCGCTTCAACCCTTCCACCCGGTTGCTCGAATTCGTCAACGCCGGCCATCCCCTGCCACTGCTGCGGAAGGCCGATGGTGCCGTGGGCCTCGTCGGCAAAGTCACCAACACGATCATGGGAATCATCGATGAGCCTTACGTGGTCCAGTCCACCACGCTTCCGCCGGGTTCGACCTGCTTCTTCCTCACCGACGGGGTGCATGAATCGGTGGACCGCCATGGGCGGATGCTCGGCACCGATCGTGTGCTTGATATGCTTGGGAAACTGTCGATGAACGATGATGAGCGCAGTGCCCAGCGGCTGATGAAACGACTCTCGATCTTTATTGAGAAAGCCCCGATCCAGGATGACATCACCATCTTCGCGATCGACAGCCTCTGACCGCCCCGGATCGGAAACCCTGCGGCCAGCGCCCGAAGGTAATGCACGACTCACGGGCTACTCAAGCCGTGCCAGGTGCTCGGCGATGCGAAGGGTGTCGGGATGTGCTTCGCCGATCCGAGCCTTGCGAAGCTCATGGCAACGGAGGGCGATCGCCTTGGCGGCGACCCTATCACCAAGCTTTTCATTGAGCTGGGCTTCGATCTCCATCGCATGGAGGGTATGAGGATGCTCCTCACCAAGAACCTCCTCGTGCATTCGGCGATTCTCGAGCATCAAGGGACGGGCGTGCTCGGCCTGGTCCATGGCCAGCAACGCCATGATCCGGGTCAGGTCGGCATGGAGCGTGTCCGGGTGCCGCGGCCCGAGGTCCTGGACGCGAACCCGGTGGGCGTGTTCGGCAAGGCTCAGCGCAGGCTCGTGATGGCCGCGCCCAAGCTGAATCCGGGCCAGGATCACCATGGCGTTGATGCGGATCGGATGCTGGTCATCGAGCTGCTCTTCGAGCCGGTCCATCGCATGGCGAACATGACGGTACGCTTCATCGAACCGCCCCCGGGCGTAGTCGAGCCAGGCAAGATTCAGATCGATCATCGCGGTGGTGGCATGATGCGAACCCAGCGCCCGATCGGCCACCGCCCGGGCACGGGTCAGCACCCGCTCACTCTCTTGATGGCGGCCCTGGTCACGATAGAGCAGGCCGAGGTTGTTGGCGACCATCAGCGTACGGTGATGCTCATCCCCCAACCTCAGTTCCATCGATTCCCGAACACCACGCCATAGGGCTTCGGCGACGGCATAATCACCCTGGCACCACCGAAGCGATGCGAGATTGTTCTTCGCCGCCAGGGTATCGGCATGATGGTCGCCCAACCGTGATTCGGCCACCCGAAGGGCTTCGACGGCGAATGGCTCCGCGCGCTCGTATTCACCGGTACCCCGGTACAGCGCCGCCAGGTTCATCGCCAACTGGATGGTTCGAGGATGGTCACTCCCGAAATCATTGACCGTCATCCCATGCAAGTCCCGCCATATCCGTCCCGCTCGCTCATACTGCCCCAGCCGCATGAGCAGGCCTGCCTGAACACTCCTGGCGTTAACGAGCGCTGGATGCGAATCACCCAATGCGGCGCGGATTCGGGGAACAACGAGCTTGAGCAATTGGTCGGATTCCTCGAACTTGCCCATCTCCACCAGAAGCCCGGCATGGCTCGTCTGGGCCGAGAGCGTTTGCGGATGGTGATCGCCCAGCACACGATTAAGCCCGGCGGCCACGAGGCGCAGGAGTTGTTCGGCCGAATCGTATCGCCCCTGGGCGATGCGTAACTCGGCGAGGTCCTGAAGCGAGGCGAACTGGTCGGGATGGTCGTCCGGCAGGGTTTGGCGGCGTGCTTCGAGCACCTTGAGGATCAGCGCCTCGGCATCGGGCAACGCGCTCAGGCGCAGATGGAGCCGCGCCAGGTTGGCGGCGGTCAACAGCGTGTTGCGGTGCCGCTCACCGAAACGATCGATGGACATCTCGTACGCGCTGCCGAGCAGCGCCCGGGCTTCATCAAGTCGCCCCATGTCGCTGTGGAGCATTCCGAGGTTGACCATGGATGTGATCACATCGGCGTGCTCGGACCCGAGGGTCTGGCGCCGGCGATCGTACACGCTCAGCCAGAGCGGCTCGGCATCGTCGTAACGGCCTCGACTCCAGAACAAACCGGCCAGATTGTTGGCCGCGTTGAGCGTTCGCGTATCGTCAGCTCCGAACAGGCCGTGATGAACGTCGTAGGCACGCCGCAAGTGGAATTCAGCGCGGTCAAATGCGCCGAGTGAACGGTAAGTGTTGCCGACGGTGGTATGAAGCGCCGCGGCGACAACGGGCTGGCCGTCGAATCGCTCTTCGATGGCTCCGGATGCGGCCTCCAACACATCCAGAACCGTGACCGTCCTGCCCCGGGTGTTGGCCGGATCAGCTCCCGCCAGCAGATCCTGGTTGATGAATGCGTTGACCGTCTGGGTGATGCGCGATTCGTTTTCGGCGCGCTGGCGGGCGACGAGTTCGGCCTGCCTGGCCTGCTCGGCGCGCCAGTAGAGGTTCGTGGAGATGATCGCCGCGGCGGTGGCCAGAATGAACATCGCCGCCGCGGCGCCGACCTGAACCTTGTACCGCGTGGCAAAGCGGCTCGCCCGGTAGCTGAACGTCGGCTTGCGTCCGAACGGTAATGGATCGCCGCTCAGGTAAGCCCGCAGGTCGGCGGCGAAAGCCGTGGCCGTCTGGTAGCGGCGCTCGCGTTCCTTGGCCAGGGCCATCTGGGCCACGACCTGCACATCGCCCTTGAGCTGGCGATTGACGGTGCTCAGCGGCTCGGGATCAACCTCACGGATGACTCGGATGGCCTCGGCGATCAGGCGGCGGTCAAGCTGGTACGGCCGGCGCTCGGCCAAGAGCTCGTAGTAGATGATGCCCAGCGAGTAGATGTCCGATCGGGTGTCGAGGTCGCGCGTCGCCCCATCCACCTGTTCGGGCGCCATGTACGGCAGCGTACCGACGATCTGGCCGATGTCGGTATGCATCGTCGCGGTCTGGATATCGGCATCGGTGGCTTTGGCCACACCGAAATCCAGAATTTTGGGCTGACCATTCTCATCAATGATGATGTTGCCCGGCTTCAGGTCGCGATGCACCACGCCCCGCGAATGGGCGTGCTGCACCGCATCGCAGATTTTCACCATCAGCGCGATCCGCTCCCGGGTCGAGAGGGAGTTGGTGATGACATGCTCCATGAGCGCCACGCCCTCGACAAACTCCATGGCGAAGAACGGCTGCGGGCCCGCGGGCGTGCTGAACATGCCCGCCTCGTAAATCGCGGCGATTCCTTCATGCTGAAGCTTGCCGAGAATTTCGGTCTCATACTCGAAGCGACGAAGCGTCCGCTCGGACATCACGCTGGGCTTGATGATCTTGAGGGCGACCCGACGGTGCGGGCGGCGCTGTTCGGCGAGGTAGACGATACCCATGCCGCCTTCGCCGACCTTGCTGACAATGCGGTAATGGCCGATATACTCCCCGGGCTCAATCCGGCCGGAGACCGGGCCGGCGATCAGCCCCTCATCGAAGACCGAGTACTCTCGTGATTGATCCACGGTTTCGGCTGAATTGGACTGATCCTCGCTTGCCCGGCGCAACGACTCGGGCGATGGCGTCGGGCCAGAATGGCCCGACGATGGACTCGGACCCGCTGCGGCGTTGTGCTCATCACCACCTGTCAATTCGGTGAAATCGCCAGTCTGAGTTTCATCATGCTCGTTTGACATTTTTTGGCCAGCCTTTTCTCGACATTCCGGTTCAGTATAGTCCGAGGGGCCCGGTAGCATCCATGCCCTCACCTCAGCTATAGCGAACAACGCGCCGACCATGTGTCTGAGAAAATTCTTACGGCCAACCTCCTCAAGGAGAGCAGGTTGACGAAACGTCGAATCGTCAAAATGCGGCGACCCGAACGGTTACACCACATCCGCGGCGAGCAACTCCCGCGGATGTCGGCTTATCAGGCGACGGATCGGCCAGGCGGCGGCCAGCAACGCACCGGTGAGCACCAGGCCCCAGCCCACCAGAATCACATCCCAGGGCGGATCGGTGGTGTATCCGAATCCAAGCAGACGTTCAGCCAGAGCCTCGCGGATCAGCGCGGCCTGACTACCGGCCAAAGTTCCCAGAACGCAGCCCACCAGTGCCACCACGATCGTCTGCACCACCACCAATCGACCGATCATGCCGCGCGAGCTTCCGATCGAGCGGACGACACCGAACTCGAATCGACGCGCGGCGATCTCGGCGGCGACCAGGTTCCCCACCCCCGCCGAGGCGATCAGAAGACTGGCCAGGGCCAGGAAGCTGCTGATCCACATGACCGAATCGGACAGGCCCCGGATATGCTCGAGTACCGCCGCGCCACTGATCGCCTCGACACGACCCCGGGCGCGAATTCGGTTCACCAATGCTTCGACATCGGCCAAGGCAGGGTCAACACCGATCAGCAACATATCGTACGAATCAAGCGCAAAATGCTTGCGCCCGTCTTCCTGCGAACCGAAGATAAAGGCGACCGCCACTTCCTCGAACGCCCCCTGCATGCCCAGGGCCTGCACCGCCAGATCGAGGCCGCGATTGCTCACCACGCCCGCGATCTGAAGTGGGACCGGATAACGCTCACCCGTCTCCGGGTCCGCTCGTGTCGATCGAACGATCAGCGTGTCGCCAACATCCGCACCGAAAGCCAGGCGATACTCCCGACTGACCAGGACCGCGCCGCCGGCCTGCAGGCGCGGCAGCGCCGTCTCCGGATCACCACGAATCCAATCCAGCGCTGCGATGCTGAAGAAACATTCCGGCTCGAAACTGACAAAGCGCGTCGAAGGGGGCGTCAGCCCCTCGATGCCGAAGCGGACATTGAGCAACTCGACGCTGCGCATCGCGCTGGGACAGACACGCCGCACACCCTCGATGTCTCTGACGGTTCGGACCTGCTCATCTCCGATCCGCGGCGCGAATGCGAACACCTGTGGCATCATGAGCCCATCGGTAAAGCTCCCCAGGCTGCCTCGCCCGATCGCCCAGGTGGCAATGAGCATGGTCAAGCCCACCATCAGGCCCCCGCCGGTCAACGCGTTACGAACCGGCGTGGCCAACAGGCTTCCACGCGCCAGGTCGACCGGCACCCGCATCAATCGCGCCAGCGGCGGCACCAGCACGCCGATCAACAGCATGAACACCGGGACGCAGAGCGTCAGGTATCCGATGAACGTCAGCGGCGCACCGGCGAAGACATGAAACCAGAACGCGCGCTGCGGGTCTGGATCCAGATAAATGACCGCCGGTGGGATGAGGACCATGACCAGCCCTAAACCCAGGAAAATCCAGGGCGTCCTGCTCGAGGGCCGCCTTGCCCGCATCGTCAGGGCCTTCATCGGGGTGACACTGGAAGCCAGCCACGCCGGATAGAGGGCCGCCACGAGACCGGTGAAAAGCGCCGCGGCCAGACAGCCGAGCACATCGAAGACGCGGATCACCACGCCCATCTCGAAAAACGCCGGTTCCTGCGACGCCACCTGCTCGGCCGCCAACAAACCCACGGGAATACCCAGCCCCGCGCCCATGGCGGCGATGAACAATCCACTGAGAAGCTGCCCGCCGGCGATCTGCGATCTGGCGGCGCCGATACACCGGAGTATGCCCAGTTCACGCGTCCTCTGGCTCACCGACGTCGTGAGCGTGATCAGCACGATGAAGGCCGACGAGGTGTAGACCAGGACGATCAAGCCCACCAGCGAGTAGTTCATCGCCCGAAGAATCTGCGTGACCCCTGCGCGCGCGGCCATCGGCGTCTGCATCTCAACGCCTTCAGGCAGGCCGGCGGCATGGCGGGCGACGAATTCATCCGGATCGATACCGTCGGCCAGCACCACTTCAAGACGATCCACACGATCGGGAAAACCATGCAGGCTCCGTGCCTGCTCGTAGGTCACCAACCCCACATAGCGCTCGACCAGTTGAATCGGCGGCGGATTGAACACGCCCACCACCGTCACCGGGTCGGCCAACCCGCCTTCCACTTCAAGTTCCATCCCCATTCGGGCATTGAGACGTTCAAACGCCAGTTGATCGAGTGCGATCTCACCCTCTTGCCGGGGCAAACGACCCTCGATCAGAACGGTGATCAGCAGATCGGTCTCCCGCTCAGGCCACACGGCTCGGGCGATCACCGCCTCGAACTCCAGCGTGTCCGGGTTCGAGAGCATCGTCGGCGCTTCAAGGTGCGGATACACCTCCACCACGCCGGGCAGACGCTCAAGCCATTCCCGAAGCCCAAGGTCGATGCCCGCGCGGCCGGGGGCTGGAATCAAACGCAGATCGGCTCGTCCGATCAGCCGATCCACGCCACGCACCATCGATGCTTCCATCGATCGCGCCACCACGCTGATCATCACCGCCAGGGCCGCCGAAAGCGCCACGGCCAGAATCAGTAGAACCGTTCGGCCACGCCTACCGGCCAAATTGTTGATAGCAAGCTGCCACATCGGCCAGATTCAATCCTTCCGTGCCGAACGAGCCGCGACAAGTCCCGTCACGCATCACAAAAACGCGCGAACAGTGCACCGCCGCGGCAGGCTCATGGGTCACCATCAGCACCAGCATGCTCTGCTGTCGGGCAAGCTCTCCCAGAAGCGCCCAGAGCCGATCGCTCGAAGCGCTGTCGAGATTGCCCGTTGGCTCATCAGCCAGGAGCAGCGGCGGCTCGAACAGCATGGCCCGCGCGATCGCCACACGCTGCTGCTCGCCACCGCTCATCGCATCAGGTCGGTGCTCAGCGCGATGCATCATGTCCAACTGTTCCAGCAATCGGGCGCTGCGTTCCCGCAACCAATTGCGGGAACGACCGTCCAGGACGCCGGGCAACTCGATGTTCTGACGCGCCGTCAGCGTCGGGATCAGGTTGAACTGCTGGAACACGATACCCAGCTTCCGCCGACGGAAACGGGTCAACGACCGCTCGTCAAGCGCGCCCAGATCGTGTCCATCGACCACCACCCGGCCCGAATCGCATCGGTCCAAGCCCGCCAGCAGGTGAAGCAGGGTGCTCTTGCCGCTTCCTGATGGCCCCATGATCGCATAGAAGCCCGGCGATTGAACCTCCATCGACACCCCGCGAAGCACTTCGACGCCGTGACTCCCCTGCTGATAAGACTTGCGAACATCCTCGATCTGGATCATGTGAACTCCGAAACCGGCCGGTCGCCCTCATTCAGGCGGGCCGGTCTGAAAATGCACGACCGATGATGGCATGCACCTGATCCCGCACTGCGATCGCGACAGTCTAATGACAAACGATCCGGATCGCGCAGCGGGGGCTCGCCCACCAACGTCCATCGCCGAACATCGCCGATAACCCGCGGGAAAATCCGGCCCGGCCGGCCCGCTCACGCCTGATGGGAGGCTTCGACAAGCCGATCCAGAGCCTGGCGGGCAGCGCCCGAGTCGATGGATGCCTCAGCCAGGGGCACGGCGTCCGGTAACGATCCGGCCAGCCCCGCCACCACGCAAGCCGCGGCGCTGTTGAGTACAACCATGTCGCGGGCCGGGCCGTGCTGACCTTCGAGCACTTCCCGGATCACCGCGGCACTGGCCGTGGGGGAATCGACCCTTAAGGCCGATCGCGGCGCGGGAGCGAAGCCCAGCGACGCCGGGTCAAGGTCCCAGGTGCGCAATCGTCCATCCACCCATTCGCTGATCCGCGTGATGCCACTGGTGGAAAGCTCATCCAAGCCGCCTTCCGATGTCCTGGCATGAACGACCATGGCATGCTGAGCGCCTAGACCGCCCAGAACCTGGGCCAGCGTTTCGGTGAGATCGGCGGCATAGACGCCCAGAAGTTGGCGTTTAACGCCCGCCGGATTGGTCAGCGGCCCCAACACGTTGAACATCGTGCGAATGCCCAGTTCCAGGCGTGTCGGCATGACGTGGCGCATGGCCGGATGATGGCTCGATGCCAGGCAGAAGCAGATGCCCGCCCGATCCAGGCAATGGGTAAGGACATCGACCGGCACATCCAGCTTGACCCCCAGCGCCTCGAGCACCTGTGATGAACCGCTGGAACTGGTGACCGACCGGTTGCCGTGCTTGGCCACGACGACTCCCTTGTCCCTGCCGGCACCCGCCACGACCAGCGCCGCGGCGGTGGAGACATTGAACGTGCCGCCGTGATCACCACCGGTTCCGCAAGTGTCCACGGCGGTCAAGCCGTCGGGAACCGTCACGCCAATCACGTGCTGGCGCATCACCGACGCCGCGCCGATCAGTTCATCCGGCGTAACCCCGCGTAATTGGATCATCGCCAGAAATGCCGCGATCTGCGCGCTGGTCCCCTGCCCGCTCATGATCATTTCAAAAGCTTCGGTGGCTTCGGCCTGGCCAAGAGTCTTGCCGCTGAGCAATGTGTTCAATATCGCTTTCATGGTTCGGCCTCAATCGATATCACAGACCCGGGTCAACGTGCGCAGCCTACCAGAGGTCGGTCATCATCCAGAGAGCCGCCGCGGCAAGCGCCATGAAAAACAGAATCTGGCCACTGAGCACCAGTCCCTCGCGGGCCAAACCGTCCACATGTTCAATCTTGATCGCCTTGTACGCGTAGCTGACCGCCAGCACCAACGGCAAAAGCAGCACCAGATAACTGAAAGGGATACCGGCGGGCTCCATGAATGGAATCCACAACAGGATCGGCGACGTCACGCCGGCAAGCTGCACCGATGCATCGATCATGCCTCACCCTCCCGCCGCCGTTGTTCGTTCGCCTGCGCCTCACCGGTGGGGGGAGGCTCTTGAGGTTTCGGCGCTGAGGTCGGCCCAACCTCGTCGTCCTTCGGGCTGACATGCTCCTGGCCAGCTTCAGCCTGCGTGGTTTGCGACCGCTGATCCCGCGTACCGGCCGCCTCCGGAACCGTATCGGCGGAAGGCAATGATGTACTGGATAGCGGCCGACGCCGCACGCCACCCGTGGTGGACCCCGGCGCGGCCTGCCCCTTACCCGCCGGCACGCGCCAAAGCAGATCGATCATCGCCAGCAGATTCAGTATGCCCGCGATGGCGGTGAAAAGCTGACCCAGTTCATACCCGTGCGCGAACGACGGCATGACCATCCGAGGCTCGTCGATTGCTTCCTCGGGGGCCAGCGGCTGCTCAGGCGCCTGTCGTGCCATATGGAACCGGTGAACGACCAGTGACGGCGCCACGAGGCTCTGGCCGTAATACCAGAACGATCGAGCGCGCGTGGGCCGATCGCGGCCCATGCGCCACTCTTCATCCAGGGGCTTGAGATGGTCAATCACGCTGATGCCACCGACCAGAAGCCCCAGCAGCCAGAGTCCCATAATCGACGCCAGCAGTACCGAGCCGCGCACGCGGTGACCCAGCAGCCAGTGACCCGCGCCCGGCAGTACCCAGGTGGCGACGATGGCGGCGACGGACCTCATTTCCGCGGGCAACATGCGTGGCGGTGTTTCATGGCTTGCGATCGAGGTCAAACCGATTCTCCGAGACGACCCGAAACCGGGCCTGCTTGTCCATTTGCGCTTCGATCCCGGGACTTTGGCCCGCCCCAAACGCCCGGAGCGATTCCGGTCCGGCCCGATGTCACGCCCGGGAAATCGTGGTGGCCGTTGACAAACCCCGATCGGTCGATAGTGTAACCGCGCAGTCAGTCAGCGGCCAGCGTGGCCGCGAGGCGGACCGATACATCCCACGGAGGGCGTTTTCCGGCCTCCTCTCACGCCTGGAGCCACAGTATGAGCGAGTATTTCGACACCCTCAAGCTCAACCAAGAACCCATCGCCATTTCCGCCATCGCGATGATTACACCCCTTCAGCCGCGACTGGGCGATGATGAACTTGAGGATGAAGAGTTTTTTGACGATGAAGATGAGGAACTGGAATCCGACGACGAAGATGACGAAGACGAGGATGACGATGACCTCGAATTCGATGACGACGAGGATGAGGACTTCGAGTTCGAGGACGACGACGAGGACGAAGACGACGAATTCGACGATTACGACGATGAGGAAGAGGAAGATGTCGATGATGACGGGGAGGACGATTTCTGAGTTCGCTCGGATCGCCTCGAAGTCAAGTGCTCATCGACTCGGGAGATCCGCCCATGGACCAGGACACTGAATACACCGGACCGGAACGACGCAACGGCATCGACAGGCGGGAAACCGTCCTGGATCGACGACTGAACCGAACGGGGCTGGAACGCCGCAAAGGGCCGGGCCGACGCCGCACCGACTTCGTCAAGGCCGCCGAAGAAGGGGAGATGACCGGCGAGCAGTTTCTCTTCATCAAGGCGATTGACGCCTTCAAGCGGGTGAATCATAAGCCTTACCCCTCCTGGACCGAGGTGCTGGAAGTGATCCGGAAGTTGGGCTATCGAAAGACCCAGCCCTCATCATTGAATCTTGGTAGCGCCGAGGACTGGACCGAAGCGCCCGACAGCGAGGCCTTCCCAACCCAGGACGACTGGCAGGAGCAGCAGGCCGCCTGATCGGACGCCCGGCGACTTGCGCATCGCTTCGTGCCCCCTTGGGGTGATCGCCGCGCTTGAATATCCAACTTTGGGTCAATCGCGACCGGGGCTTTCAAACCACGGCTCGCGCAGTCGCTCATCATCGCCCGGCCGGAGAATGGCATACGCCCCACCAATCCGCGCCCACGACAGATCTTCAAGCAGTTCCACTTCGATCGTTCGATCGGTTCGTGAGATGAACCGGATCGTCCGGACAACGTCCATCGGCCGCTGGGGCGGATCGGACCAACGCTCCACGCGAAGCGGGCTTCCGGCATCCAGCAACCGTCGAATCCGAGCCAGCGGCACCTCCGGCCCCTCGGCGATGTTCACCGATCGACCATCAATTCGAATCGCGGCCATCTGATCGTCTCTATCCAGCACTTCCACCCGCCGAAGCTCCAGCACGGTCCACGGCATGGCCGTCGGGTCGCGGAACTCACGCCGCAGGGCTTGGACCAGCGAAGGGGGAACCACAAAACCCATCGGCTCACCATCCAGCCTCGCCCGCCGATCCTCCGGATCGAGCCTCAAGGTCCGGCCATCGCCACGCGCATCAACCCAGTGCAGTTTCAGCCAATCTTCGGCGGGCGTCGGCGAGCGTTCCAGCCATTGTTCAACCTCCAAGTCGCCAAGCTCGCGGAGCAAAGCCGCCATCGCCTCATCATCAAGCCGCCCCTCGTCGGCCAGACGCCAGGATGCCGGTTGCCCGTCCATCGCCTCGCGGTGGAATCGCCATTCACGATCATCCCGGCCTGAGTCCGGCCGACCGGGTTGGTGGATGGTCATGGCCAGCCATTGCTCGGGGCTCAGCCCAAGTCGCCGCGCGCGAAACTCACCCGCCCCGGCCAGAAGCGCCGCGGCCAACTCCGCCGACACCACGCGACCGGAACCTTCCCCCGGCCGGCGCAGCAACCAGCCCACGGCTGGGCCCTGTCCCTCAAGATCGGCGGCCAGCAGTTCCAGAACCTGTGGTTGCGTGCGACCGGTAAAGAAGAGCCGAAGGGTCCGGTCCGGCTCCGCATCCGCCGGCCAGGGCGCAAACCCCCGCGCCCGGCCCTCATCCAGAACCCGCATCAGATTCAGGAAAGCCGTCACATCCACCGATCCCCAGGTTCCCGGTTCGGTGAATCGCCAGCCGTGCTCGGATCGATTCATGCCGAACCCGGGCCGGTTGCGATCGGCGACCTCGATGCGGATCAAATCTCGAACACGCTCCTGGATCAGGCGCACATCGCGCACCGAACCCAGGCGGGATGCCAGTCGCTCCACCGGTTCGGCGGCCACAAAGAACGGCGGCGACCATGGATGATCATCCAGGCGCGCCATGCCGATCTTCCAGACTCCGCCGGGGGTCTCGACCTTCGGGCCGAAGCGAACCTGTAGCTTCCGTTCCGCTTCAGCCCCCTGGGCGCTCGCATCCAGCCACCACCAGGTGATGCGTCGTGCCGATTCGTCCAGACCCAGCCTCCGGGCATCGTCCGGCTCCACCGCATCCCGATAAAACGCCAGCGCGGCAAGGCCGTGCAACTCATCGAGCCACAAGGCAAGCTGATTGCGATCGATCCGGTCTTCCGTACCCGAAATCCGCCAGCCCTCGAGCGTCCGCTCCAGTTCCAGTTCGTCCACACCGTCTTCGTATCTCAATCGGTCCAGACGGGCGACCGATGGCTGGCCCAGTCCACCCAACCGCCGCGCACGCCATGCGCCGGCGTCCAGATCATCAAGAATTTCGAGCAAACGCCCATCGGCCAGCCAAGGCGCTGCCCCGGCCTTGGCCAGATACATCCATCCACCCAGCCCCGTGTGGTGCAAACGCAAAGTTCGGCTCTGTTCATCTCCCCACGCCACGACCAACTCAATCCCCGGGGTTTCCCCGTCAGGCCCGGCTGTTCCGATGGATTCACTCAACGCCTCTGGTGACAGGAGAAGCTCCGTTTCCGCCAACGCTTCGAGCAACGACTGAATCAGAAGCGTTTCGACCGGATACCACCCCGGCCTCTGCTCGTGCCAGCGACCGCCTTGTCGGATCAGGCTCCACTCCGGCGTCGGCGCATCGGGGTTGATCACGGTCAGCGCGCGGATCGAATCGATCGAAAAGCCGCCGCCGATCCAGTGGGCAAGGGTCCGTTGGCCCCGTTCTTCCGGCGCGGCCCGTAGGCTCGAGCGACGTTCCAGCCCCAACCCGACAAGCATCGTCAGGATCAGCAGCGCGGCCAGGAGGATGTGTGCATTCAGCCTGTTCATCGAATTCAAACTTTCCAAACCATGCCCCGGCCCTTCGAAGTCGCTCCACCCCCGGAAGTTATTCCACCCCCGGAAGTCCCCCTCCCCCGGCTGCCGGACCCCCGAAGGCTGCGTCCACGCCTTTTCTACCCACGACGGCGCATGAGCCAGACCCCAGCGCCGCCGAGCAGACACAACAATGGAATGCCGGCGGTGTACGCCCAGCGTAAACGGCTCAGTTGCACCGGATCGACCGGCCCGATCCGGATCACGGCCTGAACCTGCGGGCTGGCGGCAACCAGACCCTCCAGCCCCGCCAGCCAGCAGACGCTGTTGACAAATAGCTCGCTGTTGGCCGGAAACAGGTCTCCG
>JAFIFY010000166.1 GCA_020831765.1 Phycisphaeraceae bacterium
CCCCCCCCCCCCCGCCGCCCGGGGGGGGGGCCCTGGCCCCCCCCCCCCCGCCCAAGACCGCGGTTATGCCGGAATAGGCTGCGGCCGCGCATCGTTCAGGCGGTTGCGAGGCCCAGCGCGATCCCCTTGCACATCCCAGCCGCGCTCTGACTCGGCGGGGTCGCCCTGGCCGAAGCTGTTGAGCCAGTCGGACACAATCCGCTTTGTCTTGTCTCTTACCTTCGCGTTGCGTCGGCCACGCAACTGATCCAGTCGCCAGACCCCGTCGATGCACCGCAAGGCGAGGGTGGCGCGGTCGACGCCCGCCACCGCGCCCGGCAGGATGCGATAGATGTAGCGCCGGCCAAGATGGATGGAGGTGTTGTACGACTGTACACAGTGCTGCATCACCTCCCCCTCGTTCGCAAGCTGCTCACCGGTCAGGAGCGGCTCGATGAGGTCGGGCATCCCCGGGAGGGGCGGCGGTGGGAACGGCCCCGGGTCATTCCGGTCGAGCTTCAGGAAGCGAATCGGTGCCTGCTCGACCCGCGTCAACGGCCCGAAGGCTCTGAATCTGCCGCAGCGGAGGGCATAGCGTGCCGCCGCGTTGACCCACCGCCCCACGCGCCCGCCGAGGTGCTCATCGGTCAAGGCGGCCACGGCCCGAAGGAAATCCGGAGACACCATCCAGAACGGCTCACGCGCCGGCGATCCCGAAAGAAGCTCCGCGACGCCCCAAGGAATCCGGGGCATGTGCGCTGCGACCTGGCCGGCCTTGCTGTCGAACAGGGGCGGACACCTGCCCGGCCCCATGCTCTGGCAACATTGCGGCGTCATCTTGCGCAGCAGTTTTGCCGCGGCGTTGGTCGGCGGCAGGCCCAGAGCACCCAGCACATCCCGGCGGCGCTGCCGGACCAACTCACGGCAACCCTCCCATGTGAGGAGCCTCGGATCGCGATGTTCCCAGCGGTGCGGCCAGCGAGGCCCCATGTCGCGCGCGCAGGCAAGCAGGTAAAGCAACACGTGATCCCCACTGGCCATGTACTCATGGGCTGGCGTGCCCAGCTCGCGGAATGCCTCGAGCAGCCGCCACTGACGGCATGGAAATGTCAGCACGTGGCGTCGCACCTCGATGGGAATCGAACGAGCCCATTGACAGGCCGCATCGATGTCCCGTTCCGATCGCACCCACCAGCGTACCCGGGTCAACCAGGGCGGCTCGACCTCCCCCACGGCGAGCGCATCGGGCTCCGGGTGAGCAGGCATGGGCTGCTGTTGCGGCGGGTGAACATCCGCCTCGAGCGCGGCAATCAGCACCCGATCGGGTCGGGGGTCGAGGAGATAGCGCACGCTTGGAGAATGCGGCCGCCACTGGAGTCTGCCGCTCACCCGACGGCGTGTGGCCAACTGCAGATCGGGCCACGGCGAAACCCCCCAGACACGACCCGCAATGCTGATCTTGTACATGAACAAACCTCCTTTCGATGAGTGACAGTCAAGTCGAAAGTGATGCGCCGGCCGGGAACCGACCGGCGACAGTTACTCCGGCTGTGATGCAGGTGCCCGCCCCACAGGGCGCGCCGCAACCTGCGCGAATCAACGATGTAAACTGCCGGTGTGCGCAGCGATCAGGCACACCCGCTTAGGTGAGCGCCTCGGAGGCGCGGCCGGGGCATACCAAGCGAAACCGATGGGGCTGCAGGTCGGCATCGAGACTCGCCCGTCTCTTGACAGTCCTCTCGGACTTCCCGACCACGCCGGTGCGAGCGCCCCGCCCTGCCTACGGGACGGACCGACGGCAGCCCCTCTTCACTTGCCAAACATCGCGGAGAGCTAATGGCGCGCAATCGCGCGCAGAGCAACCCCCCCCCAGTGACACCATCCCGTTACTCGTGAAAAAGATTTTAAATTCTTGCTCCCCCGCGGCAGCTTTCGCCACATGAGGAGGTGCCCCACTCGGCCGAAATCGGCGGGCTTGGCCTATCGACAGCGGATTGCAGAGAACTGAGGCGGTACTTCCTGCACGATGGCAGTTCCGTGCCGCGGACATTGATGTCGCCGCTGCGGTCAACTTGGACAGTCGTGCGGTGTTGATGGTAACCTTGACTCGAGTCGCCGGTGGTCAGCCTGTGCGACAACGTGTGCCCCATTCTGAAGAAGCGTTGTCGAGTCAAGCATGTAGCTGCACATTGTGATGTCCCCTCACGATTGTGAGGTCCGTCACGGAATCTGGAGGATCAGCAATGCCCGAGCATCATTGGATCGTCAGACTGTCCGTCGGTGGTGGTCCCGCACCGCTCCACGAGCTTGAGCAGATCATTGCTCAGAGTGAACCCGCCGATGGCCTGGCGGACAACCGAACGGCTTGGTTCGGAACGCGGGGACGAGGCGCTGACTGGATGCCTCGACACGATAGGGGGCCGTGCTGGGGCCTGATTCTTGCGCCGCCGGAACATGGGGTGCGACTCGGGGTCCTTGCTAGAATCGTTGGTCGCGGCGACGAGATCCCAGACGATCGGCCCGATGCCCTCGAGCTTTACGCGGACCATCTCGACATGGCCGCATGGTGGGAGTTGGCGGATCCACGCTGGGTAAGGTTTGCCGGAGATCACTTGATTCCGGGCACGACCAGGCAGGGAGGTGCGATCGAGCAGGCGTTTCGTGGCCGATCAGCGCTCATCTACTGGCGATTGGACGATGCCGATGTTCCGCCTCCGGGTGAGGACATTTCAGTTCAGGATCCGCATGCCCCGCAGCCCTCTCATCGGCGATCTCCTCCACCGCCGTCACTCACTGCGACGCCATGCCCACAGCCACCACCACGCGCGAACGTACCACTCTATGGAGTTGACTTCAGTGGAGCGGCTGAAGATAAAGGGTTTAACAACGCACTTTGGATCGCGGAGTGGCAACCGGGGAGTGATATTCAACTATACCATGGCGCGAATGGTGGCCACGCCTTGGGACTTCCCCAGCCGGGGTTCAGGCGCGATGACCTCGCCAAGGTGATCTGCAAACGTCCTGGCTGGTGGACGATCGACTTCCCCTTCGGTATACCTTCCATAGTCGCCCAAGCGTTCAAGTTGGACCCCCAAAACCACGATGCGTGGCTTGAAATGTGCGCGGCCCACGTGGGCCAAGCCACGGAGTTGCGCGATGATATCCGTAATGCTACCAACGGTGCGGGGATTGCTTGGTCAGCTCGCCGAGGTGTTGATGTTGCCAACAACACTACATGGTTCCCGCTGTTTGAGCAGCTCTACAGGCAGACGATGTATGGTGCCGGACAGGTGCTTCACCCCCTTCTAAATTGCCAGAAGGTTCGCTTGCTCCCGTGGCAGCACGCACGCGCCAATGCGACAGCGCATGTTGCCGAGGGCTTTCCTGGACTCAGGTGCCGTCTCGAGGGCATGCATGCGACTGGATACAAGGGACCGGGTGATCACCGCCAGGTCCTGAGAGCAGCTATGCTCGGGTACTTGGTCAATCGCTACAACCTGCCGCTACCTGAAGACGCCCGTAACCAAGTTATTCACAACATTGGAGGCGATGCCTTGGATGCTTTGATGCTAGTTATATCGAGTTGGTATAACGCCACTGCCCCCGCCGCGACTTGGGAGAACGCAGCCAACCAGCTCCATGAAGAGGGTCGCTTGGTCGAGGGCTGGTTCTGTCACTAGCCCTTAAACAAGCGAACTCTGCATCCGTGTTCGCGTGACGGGTCGTGGTGCCATGGCGCGCATGCGACTACCGTGCCCTCAGTGCATGGGCTTGGGGCGGCAGAGGATGTGGAGCATGAAGCAATCCTTCAAGGCTGAGGCT
>JAFIFY010000167.1 GCA_020831765.1 Phycisphaeraceae bacterium
ACGTGAATGTCGCGGGTTCGCTGTTGCGTCCGCATGGACAATGATGGACAGCCGTGCCCTGCACCGGCCTATGGTCCGGCACCAAGACGGTCACCCGAACGTGAAAGAGAGCACCGAGACGGTCACCGGTGTGTCCGCATCGAATGGGCCTATGGGGTTCACCTCTTGGCGGTGGATGAGCGGCCGAACGCCGGCAGTGCATTGACCGCCCCGGCCACATCGAGCAGGCTGGGATCGACGTCGTAGTTCATCGTCAGATCGATGCGGCTGTGGCGAATGGTGGCCATGGCGGTGCGGGGATGGACGCCGGATGCGGACAGATGCGTGTTAAAGGTGTGGCGCAGGCTGTGGATGTCGACGATGCGCCCGCGCTCATCCGGATGTTGCGATGCCCGCAGCCTGAATGTCCGCATCGAACACGCGGATGGTGGGTGGTGCATCGAACAGCCTGGCGTCGTAGCAAACCTGATCGGCGAAGTGATGTCGGAGAACCTCTACCACATCATCCCGCAGCGGTATTCCATCGCCCGAATTGTGAGAAGCGTTCAAGCATGCGCTGAGATCATCTTGATGTCAGAAACAGTTTGCGCATGCCCGTGAAGACTTCCCAGGCGGGAAGGTTTGTGGTGATGCGTCTGATCCAGGGCATCAGCTTGCTTTTCCGTCCGGTTTGGGAAGCGACGATGCGGTCAAGGGCCATGGTGCCGATGACGGTGATGGCCGCGTTGAACGCCAGCGCGCCCATGCTCTTGCGCGAAGCGGCCTTGTCCCGATCGTATTCCTCGGCCCAGGCCAGCAGGCTCGCCTTGGCGGCGGCGGGGGTTTTGATGACTCGCTTCAGCGGCGCTTCGATGTGGATGATGTTGCTCATGGTTGTGACCTTGCGGTAATGAGTCTGAATCCATAGGCCCAGCTCGCGCCGATGGCCAGCACGGCAAGACCCGTCAGGCCCGCCGCCATCGGCCTGCTGACCATGGTCTGAAGCCACCACATCAACGCGGCGGCCAGCAGGGCGAACCCGGCGATGAAGATGGGAATGGACACCAGCAGGCACGTGGCGCCGACCGCCAGCCTGGCCACGATGCCGTGCGCACGGTGGCCTTCCTCCCGGCCCACCGTGCGCAGCACCTCACCTTCGGCTTCGATCAGGTCAAACACCCGGACGATGAATTGAGCGATGGCTTTCATGATTCACTTCCTGAATATCCAATTGGCCACACAAGTCAGCAGGACGCCGGCGCCCGCCGCGATGGCAACACTGGCCATCGGATGACGGGCGATGTACTCCTTCACGGAATCAGAAGCATCGCAGGAAGCCTTCCTGGCACCTTCGTAGCCTTCCTTGGCCCACTGCTTGGCTCCTTCGTAGCCATCCTTGGCCAGTTGCTGAGCCCCTTCGTAACCCTCCTGGGCCATGTGCTTGGCGCCTTCGAGGGCTTCTTTGCCGGCATCGACGGCGTCACGCGCTGCCTTGCGAACTTCCGAGCTGCCTGATGGCGCGGCCGAACCGTGGGAGTCATCGTTGGTGCTACTGTAATCCGCCTGTGTTGTTGAGCTGTTGGTCATGATCCACGATCCTTTGAGTTGTGTCAGTGCCTGGGGGCATTGACGGTTGAGTGTGATTCCCGTTGTGGGGTTCCCGCCACGTGTCATGGTTCAGCGCGATGCCATCGGGCGCATCCTGCCGGATTTCCTGTCTTGTCGCGACTCGGACATTTCTTGCGGGATGATCGGCGACATGGAGATTTTCGGGTGGTCGTCATGGAACCGGCCTTACCTGATCGTGTGGGCAATGCATGCCTGAAGCGTAAAAAAAACCGACCTGATTCTTGACTGAATGAGTCAGAAATCAGGTCGGTTTACGTCTGAATTAGCCTGCCGCCTGGGCGACCTGCTCTTGAGTTCGTCATCCGACATCGGGGCCGATTCTCGCTGCCTTCGCCATGAGGGCAGCTCTCGTGCCACGTGCTATTGATTATAGCGCCTGAAAAAAGGGAACTCCTTCAATACGCCGCAATCGAGTGAAGATTCTCAAAGTTGTTGCGGGCGACCCTCTGGAGGAACCGAAAGCGGCGTTGAGGGCGGGAGTTCAGCACCGCGGAAAGGCGAGGAGGAGATTGCGAGAATTCTTCGGCTCGGCTCCTCCAGGCTGTCCCATGGCTGAATCGGCGGTCCCTCGCCCTCACGTGGTTGTCGGCACGGCATGATCGCAGGGCCTGATCCGCTCACCGGTGCGACGGGCGTACACCTGCGTCACCTCCGCCCCGTAGAAAACCACAATCGCGGTGTAGTACACCCAGACCATCAGCGCGATCCCTGACCCCGCCGCGCCGTATGCCGAGCTCACGCCGCCCTGCCCGAGGTATAGGCTGATCAGGAACTTGCCGAGCGTGAACAGCACCGCGGTGATACCGGCCCCGACCCAGACGGCGTGCCAGGTGATCTCGACGTCCGGCAGATACTTGAACATCGCCGCGAAGAGCAGCGTGAAAATCCCGATTGAAACCGCGAGGCTGAGAATCTGCCACACGCCGCCGTGGTCGATGATCGGGCCCACGAGCATGGCCACCATCATGTCCGCGACCATGGAAATGATGAGCAGAAAGGCGATGGCGATGACCAGGCCCAGGGACAGGATGCGTCGGCGCATCCAGTTCCAAATGCCGGCACCGGGGTTGGCCTGGACGCTCCAGATTCGGTTGAGCGACATCTGCAGTTGAGCAAAGACGGTGGTGGCGGAGAACAACAGCACCCCCAGCGAGACCAGCCCGGCCACGGTGCCCGCCGTGGGGTTGGCTTCGCCGCTTTGCATGATCAATTCGATGGCATCACCGCCGGGCTCGCCGACGATCCCGGTCATCTCGGTAATAATCTGTTCCTGCGTTCCCTCACCGAAAAAGCTGGCCCCCCACATGAGGAGGATGACCAGCGGGGCGAAGGAAAGCGCGGCATAGAAGGCCAATGCGCCGGACAGCGTGAAGACATCATCCTGGATGAACTCCCGAATAGTCTGCTTGAAGGCGCCCCAGAGGCCCGGCTGGGGCTGAGTCCGGGCGACGGTGGATTGGGACATGGCAAGCTCCTGCGATTGGGCAAGCATAGCGCATCAGAGGGATGAAACGCCGGCGTAACCCGTGTCGACATCGAGCGCGCGGAATCGATGGGGTTCGCTCCTGATTGCGGATCCACCCACCCCGCCGCGCCGAGCGTGCCGATCCGCATGGGAGCATGCGCGAAGGATGTTCACCGATCGAGGCTATCGTTGCTTCACTTCCCGGCATGGCGGCGGTTCGTTCAGTGTGAATACCATCACTTCTTCGCCCGTGACCGTGCTGATGTCGTGATGAAGGCTTTGCACCTTGACGCCGGTGATCACCTGGATCATGGAGTCGATCTGCGGGCGGGCGGTTTCGATCAGGAGCGTTCTCACGCGTTTGAGCAGATTTCGCCCTTCTTCGTTGGGAGCTGTCTCAACAAGACGCTGCTCGGCAACAGTCAACACCCCGTGCAGGCGAACCACGAGCAGGGTTCCATTCAGGTACGCCTGGATTTCCCTCGGCCCGTGGCCCATGTATTCCTGTTCGAACCGACACATGCCCAAGCACACAGCGCTTTCGAGCTCGCCCCGCGTCCTCGGCGTCGCCGTCTGCTTGTCGTCGGTCACAGAGCCTGACGGCTGCTCCGACCGCGAGGCCGACTTTTTCGCTCCCTTATGCTTCCCGCAGATCACCTCAAGGATCATCGCTTCCAACGGCTCGCGGACAAAGGGCTTGGACATCTGGGGCACGTCGGCGAGATCCGGGCGAAAATCCACCGCATCGTAACTGGACATGATGATGAACGGAATGTCCCGCTCCCGAAGAATGTCGGCGACCGAAAACGCATACTGGCCGCCGAGATTCAGATCGAGCAGGACGCCGTCGAGGTCTTCATGGCGAGCCAGTACTTCGGCTTTGTCCAGGCGCGCCGCCGTTTCCACCACCGAACAGCCGATGTCTTCGAGCATGGACTTCAATGCCATGGCCACCATGCCGATGTCTTCGATCACCAATATTCGCAGGCCCGCAAGCATTTGGGGGCGTTCATTCTGCGCCGCTCCCTCGCGCTTTCCCTGCCTCGCTGTTGTTTTAGACTTCACCATCCGCTCCTTCCCGAATCGGAAATTCAATCGTACATCGCAAGCCCTCAGGCTCATACTTCATCTCGACGGCGCCGGCCAGGTCGTGATCGACCGTGCTCTGGATGAGCAGCGAGCCGAAGCCGCGCTCGCCCACGGCCGCGATGGACGGTCCGCCGGATTCGACCCACTCAAGGCGCGCGAGGGTTTCATCGGCTTGCTCGACCCGGTCCCAGCGGACCGTGACCGTTCCGGTGCCATTCGACAGCGCCCCGTATTTCGTGGCGTTGGTGACCAGCTCGTGGAAGACCATCTCCAGCCCGATCGCGGGCTCGCGCGGCAGTGTCAGCGCGCAGCCTTCGATGATCACCCGATCCGAATGCTCGCCCACGTACGGCGTCAGTTCACGGTTCAGCAGCTCCCGCAGCCCGACACGTTCATCGCCGGGCATCGCGAAGAGCGAATGCGCCCGCGCCAACGCCACGAGGCGCGGCTCAAAGGCCATCAGAAACGCCGGCAGCGATTCGTAATGGTTGCCCAACCCCTTGACGATCGCCTGCACCGTGGCCAGCGTGTTCTTGATCCGGTGACTCAGCTCATGCATGAGCCGCTCGCGCTGCTGTTCGCTCTTCTTGTGCTCGGTGATGTCGATGAAGGTGGCCACGATGCCGGCGATCCGGTTGTCGACGGTGCGATAGGGCAGGATGCGCCGGATGTACCAGTGTCCCTGCTCGCTCTGGACGTGCGTCTCGATCGGCACGAGATCGTCGAGCACCTTGCGCGCATCGGCCTCGATCCTGTCGCCGACGACCGTCGAGGCCAGGTCGCTGATCGGGCGGCCGACATCCGACGGGATCAGCCGCCAGACCTGCTTGAACGCCGGCGTGAACCAGCGGATATGACAGTTCATATCGAGAAACAGTGTCGCGATCTCGGTGCTGGCCAGAAGGTTGTTCAGGTCGTTGTTGGTCTGCTCAATGGTTTCGATCTTGCTGCGCAGCTCGTTGTTGAGCGTGTTGAGTTCCTCGTTGAGCGACTGCAACTCTTCCTTGGAGGTTTCCAGTTCCTCATTGGCGGATTGAAGCTCCTCGTTGATCGAAAGCATTTCCTCGTTGGAGGTGCTGTATTCCTCGGCAAGCCGGTCGTACTGTTCAGAGACATCGCGCAGGTCCCGGCGCGTCAGGCGCAGCTCCTCCTCGAGTTGATCCACGGTCTGACCGCGGGTGCCCTCGTCAACGGATCCGTGATCGGCCGCGACCTTCGGCTCGGCCCGCTCTTCGAAGCTGATCAGCAGCAGCGGCGCTTCGGCGCGCCCCACGCCGATCGGCATGACCGCCAAGGTCACGGACCGGCGGGCGCCCTGGTGTTTAATGTATCCGTTGGCGGTGACCGCCCGCTTCTCACGGAGCGCTTCCTCGATCGCATGGCGAAGTGGCGGCCGGATGCCCACCGAGACCAGCGTGAGCAGATCACGTGTGGGTTCTCCACCGGGTTGCGTGAGATACGGCGACGTGTCGCCCTGGTAGAGCAGCACCTGATGATCGGCATCGATCACCACCGACGGCGGCGCGTAGCGATCGAGCAGCGCCCGCTGGGCCAGACTCAGATATTCATCCTTGGCGGGCCGACCATGCCGTGCCGCGGACATCGCTCCACGCCGAGGTTCGGTCACCGCGAACCTCGGGAAACCGTACCGACTGGCATGTGCCACGCGGCGTGATCGAAAGATCCGCAATGGCGCCGAGATCGGCTCGAACAACTCGGTCTGCAACCCGATCGTCTCGGCGGCGCCGAGGAACAACGCGCCGCCATTGCGCAGGGAGAAGTTGAACATCGAGAGTATCTTTTCCTGCGCATCCGGCTCGATGTAAATGAGCATGTTCCGGCAGCAGATCAGGTCCATCTTGGAAAACGGCGGATCGCTGATCACATTGTGGCGCGCGAAGATGACCAGATCGCGGAGATGTTCCTTCACCTCGTACGTCGCCTCACGCTTGATGAAGTACCGGTCGAGGCGTTCAGGCGAGAGCGTCGTCGCGATCGTGTCCGGATAGATGCCCGCGCGGGCCGTCTCGAGGCTGTCTGAAACATCCGAGGCGAATATCTGAGGCTGAATCTTCTTGCCGGAGAGTTCGATCCGCTCCAGAAGCAGCATGCCGATGGTGTACGCTTCCTCGCCCGTGGCGCACCCGACCGTCCATGCCCTGATCCTATCCCCATCCTCACGCATCGCGACCAGCGGATCGATGACCTGGTGCTTCAACTCGTCCCATGCCTCCTTGTTGCGGAAAAAGCTGGAGACATTGATCATCAGATCGCGGAACAACGATGCGGCCTCTTTGGCATCCTCGCGCACGAGTGTCGCGTAGGCATCGAACTCGCTCACATTGCGCAGACTCATACGACGCTGCGTACGGCGGAGGAGGGTGGGCCGTTTGTAATCCGTGAAGTCGTACTCGAAATGATCGTGGAGCGCATTGAGAATGCTTTGCAGGGTGGCCGGCTCGACCTTGGGCGTCCGGTCCTCGGTTGTGGCGAGTTCGTTTTCGTGCGGAGATGTCGCCAGGCGGCGGAGCACTTCGGGCATCTGCGTGATCGGCAGCACCAGATCGGCGAGCCCGGTGTTGATGGCGCTTCGCGGCATGCCATCAAACTCGGCGGTATCGGGATCCTGCACCATCACCATGCCGCCGGCGGTCTTGATCGAGGAAATTCCGCGGGAGCCGTCCGCCGCCGTGCCGGAAAGGATCACCGCGATGGCGCGATCGCCGCAGGCGGTCGCAAGCGAATCGAAAAACCGATCAATGGGGCGGCGCTGACTGCGCTCGGTTGCCGGGGCAAGCAGGCGCAGGCGGTCTTCACTGATCACGACATCGCGATCGGGCACGCACACGTAAATGTGGTTCCGCTCGATCACCAGCCCATCCTCCGCGGGCCGAACCGTCAGCGGTGTGTGTCGGGACAGAAGTTCAACGAGGTGACTTTCACCCCTGGGATCGAGGTGTTGGACAATGATGAACGTCATGCCGTCGAGCACCGGGTCGGCATCGAACAACTCGGTCATTGCCGCCAACCCGCCGGCCGATGCGCCAATGCCCACCACGGGAAATACCATGGTCTCACTCATTCCGCTCTCGCATGGGCCCGCATTGCGAAGCCGGGAACCGCCTCGCGACTGAACCCGCAAAGTCAGCCCCGGCTCACACCCTGAGCCAACCCGGCGGTGGTGGCCGATCCGTCATTCTAGCCGGGGCGGCCCACGGAGTCTGACGGCGACTCCTGGATTTTTCTCGCCGGGACGGGGCCAATCGTGGTCGGCGATGGGAGATCCGTTGACAATGGAGCAACTCTGATTCGCCGGAAGAGATCGGGTCGGACCGGATCAGCACCACAAATTCAGCGCATCGATCCTCTGGAATACGGTTATGCACACGCCTGGCGTCAACGATCCGGGAAATCCAGACGGCTGGATGCTTGTATCCTCAGAAGCGGGGCGTTACGATCAGATCTCGACCAACGGCTTGGTTGCCAGCTTGAGCCGTGATTTGAACTTGAACACATTTTCCCTCGCAAGGACTCCCACCCATGGCCTTTACACTCCAACTCGGCGAAACCGCGCCCGACTTTTCCCTCCCCGGCGTCGATGGCCGCAATTGGCCTCCCGGCGACTTTTCCGATGCCAAGGTGCTGATCATCGTCTTCACCTGTAACCATTGCCCCTATGTGACCGGCTCGCAGGATCGGCTCGATTCGCTCTACGCCGAGTATGCGCCCAAGGGCGTGCGGATGATCGCGATCAACAGCAACGAAACGAAGCACCATCCCGACGATTCATTCGACCACATGGTCGAGCGGGCGAAAAAGCTCGGCCTGCAATATCCCTATGTCCGTGATGAGTCGCAAGACATCGCCCGTGCTTACGGCGCGCTGCGCACCCCGCACTTCTACGTCTTCGATGCCGATCACAAGCTGCGTTATACCGGCCGGATGGACAACAATCCGCGCGAAGCCGGGAAAGAGACAACGCACGAATTGAAGGATGCGTTGGATTGCCTGCTCGCCGGCCGCGAGGTTCGCACACCATTGACCAACCCGATCGGGTGTAACGTCAAGTGGCTGAACAAGGATGCCCACTGGATGCCCGCCGAGGCGTGCGACCTGGTGTAAGTCGTCATGCTCCAGGGCATGGAGCGGGTCGGGCGGCTCAACGGTGGCCCAATCGCCGCGCCTTGACGCCGGCTCCCCCCGGTCGCGGTGCTTTTGCCGACGCCTCACCGGCGATGGAGCACAAGGCTTCGCTGTGGTCGATGCGGTCATCGAAGCGGGGGCGCTTCCCTTGGGCACACCCGGACAGCGCTGCCAGAGGGTGACACCATCATCCTCAGCGCGGCGGTCGGACAGCCGGATTCGCGACCGGCACGGATGTGAATAAGTAAATTCGGTCCTGCGCGTGCGCGTTGATGACTCGGAAATGATGGGCTAGATTTCTTTGCGCGGCTGAGACCGAGTCGAAGTGCCTGGCGGGAGATCCGCGCGGTCCTGTATCGGTGTTGCGCCCGGCAAAGCCTTTGAAGTATCCCGCGACGATGCATCCCGGGGTGCGCCCGCCGTTGCGCCGCCTTTTGCGCCGGCGGTGATGATGAAGCGCAACGCATCTTCAAGATTCATGTCCAGCGGCGTGACGTTCTTCCGGGGTACCACCAGCAGCATCCCGCCAAGTTGATACGACTGGGGGAAGTAGACGACGAGGTAGTCGTCGCCGCCAAGGCCTTCGGGCAGGCCTTCGAGCGTATCGCGCATCAGCAGACCGACCGCCTTGATGCCGGAGTCGCCGAACGTGACCACGACGACCTGGCTGACGCCACCTTCCCGGCCTGAGCGCGTGAAGAAGCTGAGCAGATCACGCACCGCCCCGTAAATAGTTTTCACCATTGGTACACGGCCGATCTTCTGTTCAGCGATATCGATGAGCCGCGGTACGCCGTACACGTTGATGAGCAGGCCGAAGGTGAAAACGAAGATCACACCGACGAACACGCCCATGCCGCTGATGTACCACGATGCGGGAATCACAAACTGGATCGCCGGGCCCAGCACCCGTTCGGCCGTACGGCTGAGCCAGCCGATCACCACAACCGTGACGATCAGTGGAAGCAGCCCGACAAGTCCCTGGATAGAAATGGCGACGAGTCTGCGAAGCAGACCACGCACACTTCGCGACCATAGTGGGGTTGCTTCTGATCGGTGGTTGTGAGGTGTCGCATGATCGCTCAAGGAATCATTCTATGCGGTTGATGGCGCTGAAACTGATGAACGTTGAGAATGGGACATCGCTGAGTCTTTCTCTTCGTTGGCCGATTGGTCGACCGGCCCGCTCCGGTCAATCGCTCCCCTTGCCTCCGGTCTGGCGGCCATGCGATCGGCCGGTTGTATCCCGGGTCAATCCCGTCGCCCATCCGTTGGGAAGGGTGTTCCCGGCCACGTTCCGGGGCCTGAGCATCGCCGTGAATCGGTCAGGCAGGGGCGCATCCGTTGGTGACGGCGATCCAGATCGTTGACGATCGAATGAAACGAGTCTGGGTCGATTTCAATCAGGCTGCTGGTTTCAGTGGCTTGCCGCGCTACCATAAGACTGGATCATGGTGTTCAACAGAACAACAATGCAACGTCGAATGACTAAATAAACGGCGGCCCGGTAATCCCGGGAGGCCTGCTCAAGAGTAAGTCGACGCGGTTCGCCCCATTTGAGGGCGAGGTCCGCGTCTTTTTTTTCTCCCGGCAGCGTGACGATGCCCTCGCGGCGGGAAAAGTCGGAGAAGCGGACTCAAAGTCAGGCAGCGATGATGCCGGCCTACCCGGTCCGGCATGAACCGGCTTGGCCAGGGAAGTGGTCGGACTCCACCGATGACCGCCGAAAGAAGGATGGCTCCATGAACATGAAAACCAGGACGGAACTTACCGTGGCGGGCCGGGATTATGCCACGGCCTACGCCGCGCATTACGCCGCTCACGACCTGCCCACAGCCCTGAAGCTCTACCTGGAGGTGATCGCCTCGCATCCGGGTACCCGGGATGCATTCAATGCCCGATCCCAGGCACGGAACATTATCAGGGCCACAGTTCCGGAAAAGGAACTCATGGATGCGCACGTTGCGCTCGCATTCACTCACTTTGAACAGAAGCGCAACTCGAATCCGGCTTGATGGCCCCGGGGGGCGATGAATACCAGGCGGTTCGGCGACACCCGCCGAGCTGCGAACCCGTGGATAAAAGTACAAAGAAAAGGATTAGTGAAAATCATGATGAAACCCCAACCCGCCAAAATGGCACAGCAGGTCGCGGAGGCCGTAATGGCGTTCCAACTGCAAATCACCGGCCACGCACCCAAGGCCGTCACCGTGGTCCTCAGCCAGGACACCCTTGTCATCACACTGCACGAGGCCATGTCGCCGGCCGAGCGTGACACGGCCAAAAGCGCGGAAGGCGCGGCGACAGTGGAGGAGTTCCATCGGCAACTCTTCATCAACTCGGTCCATTCGTTACAGGAGCGGATCGAAAGTATCACCGGCGTCAAAGTACACCAGGCCGTCGCCGAAATCGAACCCGCGACGGGGTCCGTGGTGCAGGCCTTCACAAGCAGCGCGATGGTGCAGGTGTTTCGACTCGCCCAGACCGTGCCCGGGGACAGTTGGAGCGGAACCTGCTCCCCAGTGCCTCCTGATGGCGAAACCAGCAAGCCATGGTGATCAACCGGTTGATGACGACCCCGGGCACCCCACGGCGTATCGCTTGATGTGCCGATCAGGTCGATTAGACCTTGTGGCCCGAGGGATTCTGTTTTTGCCTGGGTTCACGGAACACGGGACAGCCGGCCAGCGTGATCACCAACACTTCCTCACCTGTCACCGTGCTGATGTCGTGATGCAGGCTTACCGTCTGGACGCCGGTGATCTCCTTGATCAGCGCCGCCAATCGGGGTCGCGCGGACTCGATCAGGTGGGTGCGCACCTGCTTGATCAGGTCGCGCCCCTTCTCCACCGGCATCGTCTTGGCCAGGTGATGTTCCGCGGCGGTCAGAACGCCCTGCAGGACAACCACGAGTAGGTCGTCGATCAGATGGGTGCGGATCAGCTTGGGCCCGCGCCCCATGTACTCCTGTTCAAAGTGGGTGACCCCTTCACACACCGCGGCTTCGATCTCGCCCTGGGTCTTAATCGTCCTGCTTACCGCCATCGGCATTTGATCTCTCGCTTAATGTTGGGCCGTGATCCAAACCGAAGTGTCGCCTGAAGCCAACGTGACCCTCAAGCGCCGCCAATCATTCAACATGAACAGCATAGTACGCATCGGATGCCCGGAACAATACACGATCGAGTTGCGGCGGCAATCCCGCCCCCGCATCCCCGCGTGAACCGATGGGATCCGGGGTCGGCGGCGCGCCGGGGCCGTCACCAACCCGCGGGGCTTGGCCACGCGCCGCCGGAAAAATTATCGTGATCCGCCTTGACTTGCCTCTGTTGCGGCGATAGTGTGTAGGTGGAGTTCGAATGCAGTACCAATCGGCTCCGGATTCGGAAGACTAGGTAAAGGACAGGCCGTCACGGCGGCACGTTCGTTTGCAGGTAAGCCGACGCAGTTTTGCACCCAAGGGTGTAGGACTACGTCGGCTTTTTTTTGTGGCTTGTGACGCCAGGGCGGATAGCCGCTCGGAGCGAGACATGCTCATGGCCAAAGTGAGCTTTACAACACCGCCGCGGACAAGTCTTGCCGCTCGAAACGCTCTGGGGCGCATCAATACGCCCGGCAGGAGCCTCACACCGGTCGTGGGTTTGTCGAAACCGACTGAACAGAAAGGAAACGGATCATGCTTTGGACAATCGTCGTCGTGCTTGTGATTTTGTGGCTCATGGGACTGCTGACGTCATACACCATGGGCGGGGTGATCCACATCCTGCTGGTGGTGGCGCTGATCGTCCTGATTGTCGGCGTGGTTCAGGGACGCCGCGCCTAGGCGTCACTGGGCATTGAACACTGAATCGTGATGTCCGTCGTCAAGCGCATGCAATCGTGTATTGAAAGGTGGTTCACATGGGACTCATACTACTCATCCTCGTGGTTCTTCTCGTGATCGGCGTTCTGCCCACCTGGGGCTACAGCCGCAACTGGGGTTACGGCCCCTCCGGTGGTCTGGGGACGCTTCTGCTGATTCTGTTGATCCTCGTGGTCGCCGGAATTCTGCCGCACGGATTGTAAGCCACCGAGCAGCGCGGTGATTGCGCATCGAGGTTGCTTGTCACAGGAGATGTCGTGAAAGTCATACTGAGCATCATTGTCATTCTGGCGATTGTCATCGGGGCGGTGGGATTCTTCAGGGGGTGGTTCACGCTGACCTCGCAGAGCGAGGAAAGCGGACGCAGCGCCACACTGAAGATTGATACCGGCAAGATCGAATCGGACAAGGACAGAATCATGGACTGAGCGAAGTCGTTGAAGCCGGGCCGAGGGCATGAGCACAGTGGAAAGACAGTGACTTGTAAAGGGATGACGAGATCAACCCTTCATGCAGAGACCATTCGATTCAGGGATAGTTTCCATGTATCAGATCAACCGAACGGCAACCCGTAACGATCGGCGCATGAACGGCCTGGACGCGCTTCTGGTTCACAAATACGAGTACATCGCCCGGATGCTCCTGGAGCAGGATGGCATATCGCTCAGCGCCACCGAGGTCGGCAGGGTGTGCCGATCCGCGGAGGAGAAGATTTGTCGCGGAATTCTCGCTGATCCGGTTCTACGAAGACGGCTGCTTGCGGACTCGACTGAAGTCGATGGGGCG
The DNA here is from genome assembly GCA_020831765.1 of Phycisphaeraceae bacterium. Classification (GTDB taxonomy): domain Bacteria; phylum Planctomycetota; class Phycisphaerae; order Phycisphaerales; family Phycisphaeraceae; genus JAFIFY01. The sequence continues at coordinate 12,954 of JAFIFY010000167.1, forward strand.
GCGTCGGAGAAGGCCCCGGGGCAACTTTCGGGGAGGAACGGGGCGGCGGGGAGAAGGCCGGGGCGTGGGTCCGTGTGACTTGCCAAGGTATTGGCGGCGGACCGGTATCGCACGAAAGGAAAGCACCATGAAAGCCCAGCACATATTTGGCATCCTGCTGCTGATCGTCGGTGTCGTTCTGTTCATCATCGGACTTAATGCATCGGACTCATTGGCGGATCAGACGAGCAGCTTCTTCACGGGTCATTACACCGATCGAACGGTGTGGTACATGGTCGGTGGCGGCCTCCTGGCACTTGGTGGCCTGGCCGTGGTCATTTTCGGTGGCGCATGGCGTAGAACGTGACGTCATCGCTGTGACATCGGGGCGATGAACTTGCCTCGTGTCGGTGGGCACAAGGCGCAGGGAAGCAATGGCGGTTAGCTCATGCTGATGGATACCCCGAACAAGAATCATCCGCGGCGACGGCCGGCGACACGACCGGCACCGCCCGAGCTGGTCGATGCGTTGGACGTGATGATCCGACGGGTGCGCGCCGGCCCGCACAGCCATTCGGCACCGAACCGTCACGAGGTGATCTACGACAGGGACGGCCTGACGGTACTGCTTATGGTGCTGGCGCGCCCCAGCCATCCGCTCTGGCCTGTCGCGGCGGGGGTCGTCACGATGCATGTGCTGCAAGGTTCGATTGCGCTCACCTATCAAGACCAGCTGTACGAATTGCGATCCGGCCAGATGCTCGTGCTGGCCCCCGCCATCACGCAACCCGGCGCCGCCGACGGTGAGGCGTGGGAGTTTTTGAAAGTCGTGGTCGTCGACGACACACCCGAACTGGCGATCGACCGGGCTGTTGACGAGCCCGCGCCGTTCGGGGGCGAGGCCGGCTCATCGCGAGAGTAAATGGTTTGACAAAGTATGCATGCCGCCGGATGCGTATCCGGCGGTACGGATAGAAAATAAGCCCTCAGGGCTTGACGACGCCCGATTGCCATCGCGGCGGCGGACCAGATGAAAGGGACATGAAATGAAACGTTCAATCACCAGAATGATGAGTCTTGCCACGTGCGCCATCGCCGTGGCGTTGATCGGCGCCTGCTCAACCGCGCCTCGCTCGGTCGAGGGCAAGGCCGATATCAGGCAGGAGGCATCCGAGGCGCTGTCCAAGGCAAGAGCGGCTGACTCAACCCTGGGCCCGGTCCTCAACGCCGCCGCCGGCTACGCGGTCTTCCCCTCGGTCGGCAAGGGCGCGGCGGGCGTCGGCGGCGCGTACGGCAAGGGCGTGCTCTACGAGGGCGGTCGATCGGTCGGCTATTGTGATCTGAGTCAGGCCACGATCGGATTCCAGCTCGGCGGGCAGTCCTACACGCAGATCATCGCCTTCGAGACCCCCGAAGCCGTGAAGACCTTCAAGGAAGGCAACCTCCGCTTCGCCGCGCAAGCCACGGCCGTGGCGATCAAGTCGGGCGCGGGCGCCAACGCAAAGTACACCGACGGGGTGGCGGTATTCACCATGGATGAGGCGGGTCTGATGTTTGAGGCGTCGATCGGTGGCCAGCGATTCAGCTACCAGCCCATGTGATCGAACGCACCGCAGCCCCGCCCGCCACATCCTCGTCCGGATCGGAAGGCTCGAAATGCGCATTCTCACGTCTTGTGGAGAGAGGGAGCCAATGCGCACTCAATCGGGCCATGTTCCCCGGCGAGCGATGTTCCGGCGAGGAGGGCGCGGCTGACGGTTCGGTCCGGAGCGGATGTTGAATCGGCCCGGCCTTGGTTCCGGGGTGTTTAGTAACGAAAGAAGCGCGGCCGGAGGAGGCCGCGCTTCTTTCTTTTCATTCTGATGTTGATGAGGCCTGAAGTTGCCCCGGGGGGTTCAGCCCTTGTTGGATGGACCGAAGGTGATCTAGTCCTTAAACAAGCGAACTCTGCATCCGTGTTCGCGTGACGGGTCGTGGTGCCATGGCGCGCATGCGACTACCGTGCCCTCAGTGCATGGGCTTGGGGCGGCAGAGGATGTGGAGCATGAAGCAATCCTTCAAGGCTGAGGCT
>JAFIFY010000175.1 GCA_020831765.1 Phycisphaeraceae bacterium
CCCGGGCCTGGTTGAGCACGTAACCGACCGCCTCGCCCAGCCGGCTTTTGGGTAACGCATCGGCCGGCCGCACCTCACACCACTCGATCAGCGCTTCGACGATCGGCCGACTCCGCTGGCCGCGCATCGCCTGGCGTTGGAATTCATCCAGATCGCGCGCTTCCCGCTCCGGTCCGCCCAGCGATAGAATCAGTCACCACCCGACCAACTCTCATACAGGCTGGTCCTTAGTTTTCAGGCAGGTCAGAGTGATGCGGCAGTCGAGAAAGCCGCCAATCCCTCACCCGAATCCGCAACGCAGAAAGCAATGCGGCAACCTCGTGCCATGGTCGGAAGTGAAAAGCAACGTAACGGAGCCGAGTCGGAAGCCAGAAAATCGCAAAGCTGAAAACTTGCGGCACTTATCGCGAAATCTCGGGACACTCCCGACACCAGACAAAAGACGAATATGGGCGATGAGGGACTCGAACCCACGACCTTACGGGTGTGATCCGTACGCTCTAGCCAGCTGAGCTAATCGCCCGGGAGCCATCAGCATACCGCATTCATCCGGGGAATCAATCATGCATCCCCGGGCTGCAAACCTGGTGGATGTGCGGGCTGGCCGAGGTTCGGGGCGTTAGGATGGGCGTCAGGCTTGTTTTGGAATCCGCTGTGAAAGGGATTGAATATGCGGACGGATCAGACGCCTCATCGGCCATCCGGACAGGGTAGTCGTTCACAGGTCCATCGCGATTGCCATCGGAGTATCCTCGGGGTGTGTCTGCTGGTCGCCGTGATGGTCTGGTTGTCTTTCGGGTCCGGGGGCGGGTCCGGGGGCGGCGCGGCGGTTGCTGTTGCCGCGCCTGCGCCACCTGGCGGTCAGGCGCGGCAGGCTGACCCGCGGGTCGAGATGCTCCAGCGGGCCTATCGCGCGCTGGATCAGGGGCAGCCCCGTCAGGCGATCGAGCATCTTGAGACGATCCTTCGGCCTGGCGAAGGGCCGAGGCAGGCCGATCCGATTGTTCACGCCGCGCTCGTGCTCCATCAGCAGCTTGCCGGGGCATTCAATGCGCGGCATGCGGTCTGGCATCGACGAGCGATCCAGGATGTGGTGGTGCTGGTTCCCGATGAATCCGCGGCGATCCAAGCCATGGCCGGATGGACGGACACGAGCTTCTATCCGGTTCTGATTGATGATGGTTACTGGTCCACCTTATTCATCCGAAGGTTGCAACCGTCGCGCGTGGTGATGATGGCCGCGCCCGAATCGCCGGCGGAAGTCGACGAGGCGGTCCGCGCGGCGGCCGAGGCGAACGACCGGCGATTGAATCGACCCGATGCACCCCCGCAACCCGGCATGGTGATGATCGAGCCCGGCTCGCCGCAGCGGGTGGCCGGCCTGGCTCTTGCCCTGGGGCGTGGCCAGTCGGTTTTCTTCCACGAACTTGGCAAGCGTTTTACCGACATACTGACCGAGGAGGAGGTTGGCGGCCTGACTGAAGCGGCGTTCCGGGCGCTTACCGAGCGGAACCTGCCAGCCGTGGATACTTGGTTGGGATTGACCCTGGCGGGTAACTATCCCTACCGGTACCGCGTGTCCGAGGGCAATGCGGGCATCCGCGCAACGACGGATAAGTTGGGCCGGAATCCGGGCAACGTTCGATTCGCCGTGGCGGGCCATCTCGTGGGTGATGCGGCTCAGAGCCTTTACCAGGCGATGTCGTCGCTATTCCTGGACCCTGAAAATGTCTTCGCGTTCGATGCGTATCCCGCGCAGGGCTCACCGCTGAGCAACTACCGAATGCAGGGCGCTCTGAATTTTCTACCGGACCGTTTACGCATCACCAGCGCCCACGACCAGGGCGCCAGCGCCGAGTCGTTCCGTCAAGCCGTCCGACCGATCAATCCCTTCGATCTGGTACTGATCAACTCTTCCGGCGGCCTGACCCGATTCAATGTTCGCGGCGGCGGCCATGCTTCGGACATGCCCATTGGGCGCGCAACGGCCGTTCACTTTGTACACAGTTTCAGCGCTCAACGTGTGGAACTGACCCACACGCTCGCCGGACGGGCGATCGCCGGTGGCGCCTTCTGGTATTTCGGTTCGGTCAACGAACCGTTTCTGAGCGCATTTGTTCACCCCAACCAGCTTCTCTCGATCGCTCGGAACGGCACACCATTGGGCTTCGCCGCCAGAAGAAATACCTTTCAGCCGCTGCATCAGCCGTGGAATCTCACCCTGATCGGCGATCCGCTCTTCAGCCTGAGGACAGAGCCGGCTCGACGAACCGAGGCGCGGCCAGCCGAACACCTGAGCGAGATTTCAGATTGGGAACATGCTGATGATCCCTTCGAGGTGCTCAAGCGACGGGCCATTCTGGATGCTGAAAGCGCATGGAAGTCGGCGGTGACCCTGATGAAACAACCGGATGAAGCCCCGGCCCCGGTGCTGCGTCTGGCGGGTTTGCTGCTCATCGAAGCGGGGCGTGAGGCCGAGGTGCTGCAACTCCCCGATGGGCGGATTCAACGCGACTGGCTGCTTCGCCGCGCCGCCACCCTCGCTCTGCGGGCGCAGTTCGATCAAGTCATGCCGGATGAGATGCTCGAAGCCTGGGAGGTGTTGGCGCGTTTGGCCATGGTGCAGGACCACGATGTCGCCTTCAAGGCCGCGATGGATGCATGGTGGAGCCGCATGAATGAGAACCGTGAGACGGCGGCGGCGGCGCAACTGTTGCGTGAATTGCGTGAGGCGCCGAATCTGCCGAGGGATTCAGCGAGGTTGATCGATGCCCGTCTGCCCGGCTCGTGAGTCATCGGTCAATCGCCTGATGTTTGGCGCGGATGATCGACTCGTGCGCTGGTCGAAGAATGGCGCCGGAAGCCGGTCGCGTGCTGACCGGATAAGACTCCAGCGTCTGGAGTGGATTGCCATGAATCATGATTCCCGCCTGGCTCTGATCCTCCTGGTTGCTGTTTTTTGCGTGGTATCCGGTTGCCGCCGGGATGTCCTGCCGCCCGATCCGACCACCGAAGAGCCGCCGGCTCTGCCGTTTTCGGTGTACCTGGCCGATCGAACCCCGCGCCCGAGCGGCTATGTGGTGGAGGGCCCCGCGGGTCAGAAGCTCTATCTTCCCGACGAGCCGGCCTTGACCCGTGCCGACCTGGAAAGCGCCCGTGCCGTGGCGGTCGGCGTCTTCGGCGATCCGGGCATGGTGCTGACGCTTCGGCCCGAGAGTGCCCAGCGGTTTGCGAACCTGACCACCGAGCATGTGGGCAAGCCCATCGCCGTCATGATGAACGGTCAGGTGGTTCAGATCTGGACATTGACCCAACCGATGCGGCAACCCCTGACGGTCAGCCGCCGGGAATGGACAAGGCAGGAAGTGCTTCGAATCATCGAAGAAGAACTGGGCTTGTAAGCGGCGCTTGCGGGCCGGCTCCGGGGAAGTCCATGCCATGAGCCCAGGATCATACTCGGCTTAGCCACGAATCCCGTTCACGTGGCGGGGTCAGGGGACATCGTCGTCATCGTCGCCCTCGTCGGTCCAGTCCGCATCGTCCTGTTCCAGTTCGTTGGTGGGAGGGTCGGGAAGCTCCATGTCAGCCTCGGTTGTCGGTTCCTGATCGCTGGCTTGATCGCGGCCGGAGCCTTCCTTGCGGACATCGGTGAGCCGGGCATTGTCGAACGTCTCGAAGATGGCCTGGATCAGAGGGAGTTCCCGAGCTTTCTGGAAAAGCTCATCGATGGTCGGCTCGGGCGTTGTGGTGGCGGGGTGGTCGTGCTCGGAAGGGGGTTCGAACACCAGCACGGGTTCATATCCAAGCGATCGGCCGAGAAGCTCGATGATCCGCTGTTTGTGCTCGGGCTGAACCCTCTCCAGGAGGCCCGGTGTCTGAACCGAGATGTGGACCTGGTTCTGCGCGATGGCTCGAATGCGCATGCTCGCGACCAGTCCGCCGAGCAGGCCCTGACCGGCCACATCCCGGCGGACGGCATCCCAAAGCGCGGCAAGGTCCGTGGGATCGACCGGGCCTGATTCCTCGGGCGGCTGGGCCTGGATGCGCTCCTGGCGCGCATCGGGAGCCTCTGATCGTTCGGGGCGGGGCGGGGTATCGGGTGCAGGCGGCGTGTTTGGTGCCGTTGGCGAATCGGTTAGGGGCTCACTTTTTTTTTTGCCGGGGTCGCGTCTTGAAGAACGGCATCGACCGATGCCATCTTGTCGGCCAAGGCCATGCGCACCAGGCAGGCCTCCAGCAGAGCGCGGGGCTGGGAGCTGAATCGCAGATTGCGCAGCAGGCTCTCGCCCAGCGTGATCAGGTAGACCAGGGAGGCTGGATCAAAACCCCGCGCCTGCTCGGCGGCCGCGCTGCGTTCTTCGTCGGACATCTCCAACAGGTCGGTCTTGTCGCCGCAGATGCGCACCAGCATGAGGGTACGGAAGCGATCGATGAGCACCTCGACAAGCTGCTCCAGCCCGATGCCGGTTTCCATAAGCCCGCCGGCCTCCTGGAGCACCGTTGCCGCGTCACACCCATTGATCGCCTCGACAACCTTGACCACGCGCTGACGGGGCGGAAGCCCCAGCAGGTCCTCGAGCCCGGAGAGGGTGAGCGGCGGGGGCGCGGCGGCGATCAATCGGTCCAGAAGCGACAAGGCATCGCGCATCGAACCGTTGGCGATCTGCGCCACCTGCCAGACGACATCCTTCTGGGCTTCAATGCCTTCCTGCTCGAGCACGAAGTCCAGGTGCTTGACGATGCGCGATGGTGGAATGCTGCGGAAATCGAATCGCTGGCAGCGCGATTGGATGGTGGCGGGCACCTTGTGGGATTCAGTGGTGCAGAGGATGAACTTGACATGCGCCGGCGGCTCTTCGAGCGTCTTGAGCAAGGCGTTGAACGCCGCGGTCGAGAGCATATGCACTTCGTCGATGATGTAGATCTTGTACCGGGCGTTGTCGGTGGGGGCGAGGCCGGCGTTCTGGATGAGTTGCCTTGCTTCCTCGACACGATTGTTGCTGGCGCCGTCGATCTCGATCACGTTGAGGTCTTCGCCGCGCATGATGGCCTCAGCCATGCGTTGCTGCACGTCCAGGGGAGGATACCGATCGTGGTCCGGCGGCTTGGGGCCGTTTTCGATGGTGTCCGGCGCGTTGAGCGCCCGGGCGAGGATACGGGCCATGGAGGTCTTGCCGACGCCGCGCGTGCCGGTGAACAGATAGGCATGGTGAACCCGGGCCGAGGTGATGGCATGGGTCAGCGTCCTTGAAACCGCCTCCTGTCCGACCAGATTGTCGAAGGAAGTCGAACGGTATTTGCGGGCGAGAACCGTGTATGCCATAGCCAGCTACCTATCCCAGACCACGAGACGCCAGGGCGAGGCGGAGCCGGATCATCCGGAGCCGCCGGTCGATCATGCGCCGGCCTCGATGTCATCATCGGCATCATACCGCAGCCCGATGCGCCGCCGGGCCTCATCCATGATCCGGGCGATGGCGAGGCTGTCGTGGTGGGGCATCCGAGGGCTTTGGATGATGCCCTCTCGCAGACACCGCCCGACTTCCTCGATCTGCTCCTCGAAGCCGTTGTGGCGGTGGGGGTAATGCTCGCGGAGGGTTTCCTTGCCGTCGGGCGTCCACTCCAGGCGCTGGGCGGGGGGAAAGGGCTCGGGAATCTTGATCCGGCCCCGCTCGCCGGCGATGACCATCCGATTCTCCATTCTGGCCACGATCGAAGCGCCGATCAGCGCGGTGCGGCGGTTGGAGAAGCCCAACGTCAGCAGGGTGATCTCATCCACGCCGGTTGGCCCGAGAATGCCCTGGGCTTCGATCGTTTCGGGCTCGCCGCCATAGACCATCTGCGTCATGCCGATGGGGTAGACCCCAAGGTCGAGAATCGCGCCGCCGGCCTTATTTTTGTTCATCAGCCGGCTTTCGGGGTCCGGCCGCGCACAGGTGCCGAACTCGGCCGTAATCACCCGCACCGGCCCGATCGCATCATCCTCGATCAACTGCCGGACGCGACCGAACACGGGCAGAAACCGCGTCCACAGCGCTTCCATGAGGAATGCCGATCGCTTGTGGGCGACATCGATCAGGGCCTGGACCTGCGCGGCGTTCATCGCCAGCGGCTTCTCGCACAGTACGGCCTTGCCCGCTTCAAGGCATGCGCGGGCGGCTTTGAAGTGGGCGTTGTGCGTGTTGGCGATGTAGACCGCATCCACTTCCGAGTGGTTCGCCAAGGCCTCGAGGTCTTCCACCGCGTGGGGAATCCTGAATTCAGCGGCGAACTGGGCGGCGCGTTCGGGGGTGCGCCCGGCCACGGCGGTGATGTGGGCCTTGATGACGGCGTTGAAGGCGTCAACAAACTTCCGGGCGATGTGCCCGGGGCCATAGATGCCCCAGCGAATCCTGGCCATTGGGGGGTACTCCAGATCGGATGGTCCGGCGCTGATGCGCCGGAGCGCGAAGCAGTGTGCGTGCAAACGGCCAGGACACCGACGGCACCGGGCGGGAATCACTTAGGGCTGCTACCTCTCGGTCCTGACCCGGTTCGCAAGCCCACCCGCGCATCGGGCCCGGCCGTTTACACGCACAGTGACGCAGACATCATACAACAAAGGCGCGGCCGCGACCGGCGAGAGTCCGGGCTTGCGCGGCCACAGCGGAATCACGATGCTGATCGAGGTTTGGGCCACTTGACGCGGAGGACCGAATTGGGATGATATCAAAGGATACGGGGGTGCGTAATTGATTGCCCCGCGGGTCGGTGGAAACGCCGATCTCCCTGACCCCACATGGTTGCGGTATCGGACCTGGATTGCCGGCTGCTTTGCCGGTGACCATGACCGGTCGCCGACCATCCACGAATTCACCCCAATGAACACTTATCTGGCTGCGATCGCGTCCTCGTCGATGCTCGGCTCGGGGAGCGTATTGAGTCTCCCGGCGTTGGCCAACGTGCGGGCGGATGCCGCTCTGACCTCCGGCTCGAGAATGATGCCGTTCTGGTGGTTTCTGATTCCCGCCGGCGCGCTGACGGCGTTGATCTTCGCTCGTCGTTTCTACGCATCGGTGCTCGCGGCCGACCCCGGTAATGCCCGGATGCGGGAAGTGGCCGGTTTCGTGCGCGAGGGGGCATATGCCTATCTCAAGCGGCAGTACAAGATCGTGGCCATGGTCTTTATTGCCCTGGCGATCGTGCTGGCTTTCCTGTCGTTTGGCCTGCATGTCCAGCATCCGGTGGTTCCGTTCGCGTTTCTCACCGGGGGGTTCGCCTCGGCCCTGGCCGGCTTTATCGGGATGAAGACGGCGACGATGGCTTCGAGCCGGACCGCGCAGGGCGCCGGCGAATCACTGAATCGCGGCCTTCAGATCGCGTTTCGAGCCGGCGCGGTGATGGGGCTGACCGTTGTCGGCCTGAGTCTGTTCGACATCTCGATCTGGTTCAGTTTTCTCTACCTCGGCTATGACAAGCTGGTCGGTGGCGAGCCGTTGAACATGGAGACGATCACGGTCGTGATGCTCTGTTTCGGCATGGGCGCTTCGACGCAGGCGTTGGTCGCCCGTGTGGGTGGGGGGATATACACCAAGGCCGCCGACGTGGGGGCGGATCTGGTCGGAAAGGTCGAAGCCGGCATTCCCGAGGATGACCCGCGCAATCCCGCGACCATCGCCGACAACGTGGGTGACAACGTGGGCGATGTCGCGGGCATGGGCGCTGATCTGTATGAAAGCTATGCCGGCTCGATTCTGGCCACCGCGGCGTTGGGGGTCGCGGCGGCCAGTGTGATGGGATATGAAGGCGAGCGGGTGTTCAGCTTCCTGGCCGCGCCCATGCTGCTGGCGGCATGCGGTATTTTCGCATCGATCATCGGTGTCCATGTGGTTCGAACCGGTGAAGACGCCTCGATGGGTCAACTGTTGAGCGCTCTGAATCGCGGGATTTATCTGGCCACTGCCGCGGTGGTAGTCGCGGCGCTGATCATCATCTGGGCGCTGGGCATTCCCACGGTCTATTTCCTGACCGTGCTGATCGGCCTGGTGCTGGGACTGTTGATCGGTAAGAGCACCGAATGGTCCACCGCCGCCGAGTATGCGCCAACGCGGCGAATCGCCGAACAGGCCAACACCGGGCCGGCGACCCTGATCATCGGCGGGATCGCCGAAGGCATGCTTTCGACCTGGAGGCCGATCCTGTTCGTCTGCCTGGCGATGATGCTGGCTTTCACCATCGGAGGAGGCTTCGGGGACCAGAGCGGGTCGATGCTTCTGGGGCTTTACGGCGTTGGCCTGGCGGCGGTGGGGATGCTCTCGACCCTGGGCATCACGCTGGCCACGGATGCTTACGGACCGATCGCCGACAATGCCGGCGGCAATGCGGAAATGTCCCAGCTTCCCAAATACGTTCGGGAACGAACCGACGCTCTGGACTCGCTGGGCAACACCACGGCGGCCATCGGCAAAGGATTCGCCATCGGCTCGGCGGCCTTGACGGCCCTGGCCCTGCTGGCCAGTTACGTGGAGCAGGTTCGGGTGGGGATCCATCGCGAGGCGGCTATGGAATACCGGGCTCCGGATGATGGATCGCCGATGCGGTTCATGGACATGGGTTTTGGCAAGTTCGCCCTGCATGTGGTCGGGTCGGACGGCTCACGGCATGCCAATGAGATGTTCACCATCAGTCTCATCAGCGGCGCGGGCCGCAATTCCCTGATGATCACCGATCGTCAGCAGCCCGGCCGGCGTTTCCAGGTGGTGATCAGCCAGGTCGGGCAGAGCGTTGCGGACATGAGCCTCACGGCATTGAGCACCGATCGATACGAGGTGCGGCGTTACGATGACGATGCTTCGGACCAGACACCGGCGCGGCTCAAGGCTGGGTTGGCCGATTACATGCGGCTCTATGAGGTTCACCTGATCAACCCCAACGTCCTGACGGGGGTTTTCTTGGGTGTGTTGCTGGTCTTTGTGTTCTGCGCGCTGACCATGAAGGCGGTGGGGCGGGCCGCCTTCGCGATGGTTCGGGAGGTTCGACGGCAGTTCGCCGAGATTCCCGGGATCATGGAGGGTACCCAGCGGCCGGACTACGCCCAGTGCGTGAAGATATCCACGGCCGGGGCGCAGCGTGAGATGATTCTGCCCTCGGCGCTGGCCATCGCCGCGCCGGTCGTGGTGGGATTGGTGCTCAACGTGGCCGGTCTCCTTGGACTCCTGGTCGGCGGGCTATGCACGGGGTTTGCGATGGCGGTCTTCATGGCCAATGCCGGCGGAGCCTGGGATAATGCCAAGAAATACATCGAGGCCGGTCACCACGGCGGCAAGGGTGGCGACCCGCACAAGGCCTCGGTCGTCGGCGATACCGTGGGCGATCCGTTCAAGGACACCAGCGGCCCCTCGTTGAACATCCTGATCAAGCTCATGACGATGGTCAGCATCGTGTTCGCGGGCCTGATCGTGAAGTTCGGCCCCGTCATCGGCGGCTGGTTGGGCATTTCACCCTGAGCGGGTGGATCGGCTGAAACGCGCGGCAAGACTTGATGTGATTCGAATCGAATGCTCCGGGCTGGGGATGGACCATGAAGACCTACCTGTACCTGCTCTGCTATCGAACGGAAGCACTGGTGGCTTCCCATCTGGACCCTGAAGCGTTCGGTGCTTACATGGCCGTCGGCACCCACCGGCGCACGGCGGGCAACGTCATGTTCATCGAGATCGACCCGACCTTGCGCTCGGAGTACCTGGACTTGCCGGCGGGCCTTGGGACTTGCCAACCCAACGCCGACGGCTCACCGGTCTCCAGCAGGTACCTGAGCATCTACCGGGTGCTGGAACACATACCGGTCGATGCCCTGGGGCGGCTTTACCTGGTGACGCGTGATGGCCGCGTGCTGGGACTGGAGGGCAGGGCGTATGGTGGGGCGGAAGAAGAAGCCGGCGATCACATGTACGTTGAGCTGTGTCCGTTGACGCCGCGCGTGGTCTCGCGCCTCGGACCGGCGGCGTTCTGCCAGGCCATGACCAGCGGCGAGCACCGGATCAGCGTGCCCCGCCTGCTTTTTGCCGATTGCCTGATCGACCGGGAACCGGATGGCAGCCTGGCCGGCCATTTACCCTATCGCGACCCGGCGCACATTATCGATTGCCTGAACGAGTTGGAAAGTTCCGGCCGAAGGAAGATCAGCAAGACCGTGGACCGCAGTCCGCCCTTGGTGGCGTTTTACCGGACGATACGCCGGGGATTCTTCGTGGGGGATCGGCAGGGAATGCTACGGGTGTATCCGTACCCGACCCGTGCCGAGCTGGAGGACAGGCATTGGTTGTGGTGGCGCTCGGCATCGATCAGTTGACCAGGTTTTCGCCTCTGGCCGGTTGTGGTGATTGAGGGAAGCGGTAAGTCGCGCTGAAAGCCGACCCGCGCGGTAGGATGCCGCCATGCTGTGGCAGCGGCTTATCTTTGGCTCGGCGATGATCGTGGCCCTGGTTGGGCTGTTTTCGCTCGATGAGCAGATCGATCAGATCGACATTAGCGGAACGTTTCTGTCACAAATTTTCCTCGGCCGGACGCACCTGCCCGCGGGTCTGCTGATGCTGGGCCTGTTCATGGTTCTGGTCATCCTGGCGGCTCGGGAGATGCAGCGGATCTTTCTGGCCAAGGGTGTGACGGTGGACTGGCTGCTGATGTCGATGGCCGGCCTGGCGGGGCTGCTGGTCATGTACGCCATCCCGCAGGGGACCAACGCCCGGGACACGCTGGCCATCACGGCCACGATCATGTTCGGCATCTTCATGGTCGGCCTGTTCCGCTACAGTTGGGCCCACCACAGAACCGAAGGCGCGATCATCGTCGCCTCGGCCACCATGCTGGCGTTTCTGTACCTGGGCATCATGCCCGGGTTCCTGATCGGCATCCGCCGATGGCACAGCGCCTGGGTCATCGCGGGCATTCTGCTGACCATCAAGAGCTGCGACATCGGGGCCTACTTCACCGGCCGACTGATCGGACGCCGTAAACTGATCCCCTGGCTGAGCCCGGGCAAGACTTGGGAGGGCCTGTTTGGCGGCCTTATCCTCTCGGGGCTGACCGCCGGGCTTCTGGTCTGGCTCAACAACCGTTACGAGATTGCGCAGATCATGCTGACGGTCGATGGCCAGCGTCAGAGCATCGCCCACCATTACAATCCCTACCTGGCGATGCTCGGCGGGGTATTGCTGGGCGCTGTGGGGCAGCTTGGCGATCTGACGGCCAGCCTCTTCAAGCGGGACGCCGGCTTCAAGGATTCGGGCAGGAGCATTCCCGGATTCGGCGGGGTTCTGGATGTGATCGACTCGCCCATTGTCGCAGCGCCGGTGGCCTACTGGCTTCTGGCGTCGGATGTCGGCGCGTTGAGCCTGCTGCTCGGTGAGTTTTGACATTGCGGCCGGTTCCGCCCCGGCGTGCAAATGTTGACATCCCCTCGCCCGTCGATGCCGATATCCGCTATTCTCATACCTTATGAATCAACAGGCCGAGACCGTCAATCCCGCGATTTACGAGCAACTGGCTGAAAAGTCCGCCGCGCTTCGATCCGAGATCGAGCGGGTGGTGATCGGTCAACGGCGGATCATCGATCCCCTGCTGGTGTGCCTGCTCTGCCAGGGGCATGCGCTGATTGTGGGAGTTCCAGGTCTGGCCAAGACGCTGTTGGTGCGCACGCTTGCGCGTGGCCTGGGTCTGGGTTTCCGGCGGATTCAGTTCACCCCGGACATGATGCCCAGCGACATTCTGGGCACCGAGCTGATTCAGGAGGACCATGCGACCGGTGAAAGGACGATCCGCTTCCTCAAGGGGCCGGTCTTTTCGCAGTTGATCCTCGCCGATGAGATCAATCGCACACCGCCGCGCACGCAGGCGGCGCTGCTCGAGGCGATGGCCGAACGGCAGGTGACCGTGGGGGGCAATACGATGGGGCTCCAGCCGCCGTTCGTGGTGGTGGCCACGCAGAACCCGATCGAGCAGGAGGGCACTTACCCGCTGCCGGAGGCCCAGCTCGATCGATTCATGCTCAGCCTGTGGATGGACTATCCGGAGGTGGAGGACGAGGTTCGCATCGTCTCCGAGACGCGGCGCATCCAGACCGAGCAGGTCACGCAGGTCTGCCAGGGCGATGAACTGATCGCCTTCACGGAGGCGGTCTGGAAGATGCCGGTGAGCGAGCATGTGGTTCGCTTCGCGGTGGAACTTGCCCGCCGGACACGGCCCAGGACGCCGGGCGCTTCGGCGGTGGCGACGCGGTATTTCGACTGGGGCGCCGGACCGCGCGCTGCCCAGTATCTGATCCACGCCTCACGGGCACTGGCGGCCATGGATGGGCGGCCGGCGCCGGGTTGCGATGATGTCCGAGCCATCGCCCCCTCGGTACTGCGTCACCGCGTCATTCTCAACTATGCCGCGACCGGCGAGGGCCTGACCACCGAGATGCTGCTGGACCGGATCATCGAGCAGACACCTGAACCGGCCTATGACTGAGCGACCGATCTCGCCGGCGCACCTCTCATGGCTCGAATCAACCTTTCACCGCGCCGGCCGTCAGGCCGCTGATGAACTCGCGCTGCAACAGCAGGAAAAGAATTACCACCGGCACGATCGAGAGTAGCGTTCCGGCCAGCAGCACGCCGTAATCCTGTTCATAAAGCCCGACCTGCTGGGTCAGGGCGATCGGCAGCGTGAAGCGGTCGGAGGTGTGAAGGACGATCTGCGGCCAGAGAAAGCTGTTCCAGTTGCCCATGAAGGCGATCAGGCAGAAAGCGCCGATCATCGGGCGGCTGACGGGCATGACGATGTTCCAGTAGAGGCCCAACTCCGAGCATCCATCGATGCGCCCGGCCTGGAGCAATTCATCGGGTATCTGCATCATCGACTGGCGGAAGAGGAACATGCCGAACACGCTGACCACGCTGGGCACGATCAGGCCGGCCAGCGAGTCCATCAGGCCCATGTGATGGATCATCTGATACAGCGGCGCGAGCATGACCTGCGCGGGAATCATCATGGTCATGAGCATCAGGATCATGATCGGCCGTTTGCCGCGGAACTCATACTTGGCCAGGGCAAAGCCGCCCAGCGAGCTGAAAAAGAGCTGGATCAGCACAGTCGCGCCGGCGACGAACATGCTGTTGGCCGCGACGCGAAAGAACGGAATTTCCTCAAAGAGCCGGAAGATGTTGGAAAAGGTCAGACGATCGATCCGCCATCCCTCGGGCAGGAACGTGTAGGCGAACAGATCCTCCTGCAACTTCAGCGCCCCGGTCACCAGCCATGCGATGGGCAGGAGGGTCAGCAAGAGCAGAACGCCAAGAAGGACGTGAAGTCCCAGGACTCGCGCTCTGGGCACAGAGCGTACCTTGACCCGGGGCAATTGCGGTGGGGGAGGCCCGTTCGTTTCGATCTCCATCCTTTGGGCGGTACCACCACGGACGTCATCGGTGGAGGTCGCATCGCGGGATGAATCGGTGGAATCCTGGGTGCTCATGTCACGGGTTCCTCCGCAGGGTGCCACCCAGCACAAGCTGGAAGATGGCCAGGCACATGACGCCGAGCACCAGAACCCAGCCGATGGCCGAGGCATAACCAAGGTCGCCGGTGACAAAGCCGTTCTGGTAGAGATACATCACGACCGTCAGGCCCGCCTGGTCCGGCCCGGGGCCATTGTTGAGCATCAGGTATGGCAGCTCAAACAGTTGAAACGAACCGATCGTGGATAGAACCACCACGAAGACTGTCACGTGCTTGATGCCCGGCAGGGTGACATGAAGGAACTGTCCCCAGGGGCCGGCACCATCCACCTTGGCCGCATCATAGAGATCACGGTCCACGGCCTGAAGCGCTGCCAGGAAGTAAACCATGTTGAAGCCGACATACAGCCATAGCGCGGTGAGGACCAGGGCGGGCATCACCAGTTCCGGAGTGCCCAGCCAGTCCCGCTCGATCGGAGCGCCCAGATGGCTGAGCAGAACGTTCAGCAGACCGAAGCGCGGCGCGAACACCACCGCGAACAGAATCGCGACGAAAACCATGCCCAGCAGATGCGGCGAAAAGAAGCCCAGACGAAAGAAGGCGCGGCCAAGAATCAGGCGACTGTTGAGCAGCATGGCCAGACCGAGGCTCAGCGGAAGCTGCAAGAAAACGCTGAAGAAGGCGAAGATGACCGTGTTGCGCACGGCCTTGTGAAAATCGGTGTCGGCCAGAAGCACGGTGTAATTATCCAGGCCCACGAAGACCGAGGTTTCCGGCCCGGCGGTGAGGTGGAAGCTCAGCCAGATGCTCCGGACGATCGGATAAAAGCCGAAAATCAGGAAGCTGATGATGAACGGCGCGACGAAGAGGTAGGGGGCATATCGGTATTGAAAGCGATACCACATGGTCAGGACACTCCCACCTGCGTGCTCAGAACGGGTTACGCGCCATCTGGCCCCGGACATAGTCGGCGGCCTCGTTCAGACGCTGCCGCACCTGCTCCTCGAATCCATCTTCACCGTGCCGGTTGTAATGGGCGGTCAGCCCGGAGATCACCTGGCCCATCTTGGCCTTGGTGATGCTGACGTACGGGCTGGAATACTGCGGCGGCACATCGTCGGCCAGATCGGCGTAAAGCCTGCCCAGGGGTTGGCCCGACCAGAATTCGCGTGGCTGATCAAAGACCGGATCGTCCCAGAGATCGCGCAGGGGCGGAAGGATATTGCTCTTCTGGAACATCTCCAGCAGCAGTTCATGGTTCAGATAGAGATGCTCGGCCAGTTCCAGGGCCTTCTCCGGGTTCTCGGTCCCGCGCGTGATCCCGAGCATGGTGCCGCCCCAGGTGCTCGTTCGGCGTCCGCCCGGCTCGAAGGCCGGTAGCGGCATCAGCGCCATTTTGCCCGAAGCATCGCCCACATCATTCTCGATGATCTTTGTTCGCCAGTCCGGTGTGATGTAACAGAGAATGTATCCATCCAGAACGGCGCGGGCGAAGGGCGCGCCCCAGCCGGGATTCACGCCGATGCGATCCGGTCCGGCCACCAGCGGGATGAACCACAACAGGGTCTGGACGACCAGTTCATCGTCGATGGTCAGCTCGCCGCGCTCGTTGAAGTATGCGCCGCCCCGCTGAAAGAGCAGCACTTCGAAGCTGTCGGAGCTGTTCGGGTCCAGGCCGATCATGTAGCGGGGATTCGTCCCGCCTCGACGCGTCAGACGCTTGCCGATCTCGATGAACTGATCCCAGGTCTCGATCTCATCGACATCGATGCCTTCGGCCTCGAAAATGTCGCGACGATAGGCGAGCATGACCGGATGGACATCGTGGGGAATGCCGAAGATGCGATCGCCAACCGAGTAGGGGGCGAAACGAGTCCGCACGATCTTGTCGATGTATCCGGACTCTTCCAGCCACGGACGCAGGTCCATGAAGCTGACATCATCCACCGGGCCGCGAAAGAAGCTCCCGGCCCAACTGATCTCGATCTCGACAAGGTCCGGAACATCCAGGTTCGCGGCCAGGGCGGCGCGCAGCCGACTGGTGATGGCGTGCTGATGCACCAGTTGAATTTCAACCGTCAGGTCTGGATGCATCTCCTCGAATCGGGCGATCGATTCCTGATAGCCGGCAAGATGTCCCTTGGCGAATATCCACAGGGCCAGATCGCCGCGAATGGTCTGTGCGGGATTGAAGGCGATGTAAACGCCTGAGATCAGCGTCAGAACGAGCAAGACCGCCGGCGCCAGGCCGAAAGCCGTGAAGCTTTCCATCCGTTCCTTCAACCGGTTGATGGCGCTGGACATGTCTTGATCCTGATCTGTTGACGAAGCATGGGACCACTCGCGCGGCGGCTGTGCGAATCCGGCTCGATCGAGCCACGCCAACCCCCGGTGGGAGGCCGCCGCCCGGACGCAGTATAGCCAATGCGTCAAGCTTCCCATCCCGCCCGACATGCCCTTGGTCGAGTCGCCGGAAAGGGTGGTGGTGCGATTACACGCCCAGGCCGGTGATGAAGCTGGCCCCGGGGCCTTTCCGTTCAGCGCTGCTATTCGACGTCCAGCCCGACGACGGGCGCCACGGGTTGGGCCAGCCAGTCCAGCCAGAGGGACAGGCTCAGCAGGCTATAGAGCCGGTGGGTGTGATCGATGCGGTGCTCGTTGTGTTCGCGAATCCAGGTCTCGATGGGGGAACGCTCGATACCCAGGGTTGAAAGCCGGCCCTCCAGCAGATGCCCGGACAGGCTCTGGCGCAACGGGCCCGCGAACCAGGCACCAATCGGCACGGCAAAGCCCTGCTTGGGCCGGCGGAGAATCTGTCGCGGGATCAGGGGCGCGGCGACGCGGCGAAGCAGGCTCTTGGGTCTGCCCGAAGGCATGAGCACATCCGTCGGCAGGTGCGCTGCGAGCTCATAGATCGGCGGATCAAGCAGCGGGCAGCGAACCTCCAGCGCAACAGCCATCGAAGCGCGATCCATCTTCCGCAGAAGGTCGAACGGCAGATACCACCGCATGTCCCAGTGCATCGCGGCCTTGAGCCCGTCGAGGTCTTCCGGCCACTCCGGCAGTGCTTCGAGCGCCTCACCGGCGGACGCAACATCCCCGCCGCTCAGCCCCAGCGCTTGCAGTTGCCGGGCATCGAACAGTTCCACGATAGCGGCGTAACTCGCCGCTGGATTCGATCGCCTGGCGGCCTCGAGCAGCCGCCCGAGGCGCATCCGGATGCTCTTGGGGTTCGTCGAGCTTCCCAGCCCGCGTGGCAGCCGCCGGAGCAGCTTGCCGTAACGGGCGATCAGACGCATCGCCCGATATCGGTCATAGCCGCCGAAAAGCTCATCGCCACCTTCGCCGGTCAGCGCCACCTTGACGTGCCGCCGGGTCTCGCGGCACAGAAGGAAGGTGGGCAGGATCGAGCTATCCGCGATCGGCTCACCGGCGACGGCCGTCAGTCGCTTGAGGTCGCTTAGCACATCATCGGGCATGCAGGTGAGTTCGGTATGCCGCGATCCGATGTGGTCGGCCACTTGCCGGGCGTAGCTCGATTCATCGTACTGGGCGGCGCGCATGCCGACGGTGAAGGTGCGAAGCGGCTCCTCACCGCGGGCCTTGAGCAGTTTCTGGGCCACGGCCGCGATCAGTGAAGAATCGATGCCGCCGGAAAGAAAGCAGCCCAGCGGCACATCGGCCTCAAGCCGCTTCTCCACCGCGCTTTCCACCAGTTCACCGATGGCGCGGGTCAGGCCCTGGCTGGTCAGGCTCATCGACACCCGCGGAAGCTGCCAGTATCGTTCGATGCGCTCGCTGCCCGGTCCCTTGTCCGCATCGAGGGTAAGCCAACTCCCCGCCGGCAATTCCTCGACGCCATCGAGCAGTGATGCCTGGGCGGTATAGCCGAATCGGAGGTAATGCCGCAGCGCATCGGGATTGACTCGAGGTTGAGCCGCGCCCGGATCGGCGAACATGAAGGTACCCACGAGGCTGGCGAAGACCAGTTCCTGATCGCCGCGCCGAAAGTAAAGCGGCTTTTTCCCGGCACGGTCGCGGCAGAGAAAGAGCCGCCGCTCCTGGGCATCCCACAGCGCAAAGGCGAACATACCCTCGATCCGGCGGGGCAGATCGTGGCCCCACTCGCGATAACCGTGCAGCAGCACTTCCGTATCGCTGTGATCACTGACAAAGTGATGGCCCAGCTTCTCCAGCAGGCGGCGAAGCTGGCGGTGGTTGTAGATTTCGCCGTTGAAGATGACCGTCAGGCCGGTCCACTTGCCGATCGCCGCGGCGAGCATGGGCTGGTGTCCGCCGGGCGGGTCGATCACCGATAGCCGGGCGTGGGCGAAGGAACAGTGGGGAAACTCGGTGATGCCACTGCCGTCAGGCCCGCGGTGCTGCACATGATTGAGCATCGACTCGAGCCGTCGGCGAGCGATGGGTTGATCATCAAAACGAATGATGCCGGCGATGCCACACATGCCAGAGCGACCCTTCTTGCGGCCCGGAGCGGACTTCGCGGAAACGGGCGGTTGATCATAAGCCCCCGGGATCGACCGGGCTAAAGCGGAGTTGCCGCGCGGCCCGGCGCTGTCGGCTCGGGCGCAACGGTACGAATGCGAAGCTCCCGGAGTTGCGATTCATCCACCTGCGATGGGGCCTCGGTCATCAGGTCCGCTCCCATCTGCGTCTTTGGAAAGGCGATCACATCGCGAATGTTGGTGGTTCCGCACAGATGCATCACCACGCGATCCAGACCGAACGCGATGCCGCCGTGCGGGGGCGTGCCGAATCGCAGGGCATCGAGCAAAAAGCCGAACTTCACCCTGGCAAGCTCGCGATCGATGCCCAGAAGTTCAAAGACCCGCTGCTGAACCTCTGGCGAATGAATACGGATCGAGCCGCCGCCCAACTCGCTGCCGTTGAGCACCAGGTCATAGGCCAGCGAGCGCACCGATGCCGGATCGTCGGTAAGCCGATCGACATCCTCCGGATGCGGGGCGGTGAAGGGATGGTGCAGGCTGTCCCACCGCTTCTGTTCGGGGTTGAATTCAACCAGCGGGAAGTCGATCACCCAGAGCCATTCCCATCGGTCGGCCGGGATCATCTGAAGTTCCTGGGCCAGCCGCAGGCGCAGCTCGCCAAGCGCCCGATGCATCACCGCCGGGTTGCTGTGGACGCCAAAACAGATCAGGTCACCATCGCCCGCGCCGGTCCGCTCGATCAGCGCTTCGCGGATCGGCTCGACGAACTTGGCGATGCCCGTCGTGAGGACGCCGCCTTCGACCTTGGTCACCGGCATTCCGCCCACGCCGAACTGCTTGATCCAGTTGGCCAGCTCATCGGTCTGTTTGCGGCTGAGCTTGCCGCCGCCGGGCGCGACGATCGCCTTGACCATGCCCCCGGCCTCGATGGCCTGTTGAAAGACCTTGAACTCGGTTCCGCCAGCCAGGTCGGTGATGTCCTTGAGCGGAAGCTCGAAGCGCAGGTCCGGCCGGTCGGAGCCGTAAGTTCCCATCGCCTCGGCATAGGTCATGCGGCGGATGGTTGGCACCTCAACATCGAGGATTTCTTTCCAGATGCGCCCGACCATGCCCTCGCACAGTCCCATGACCTGATCGCGGCTGACGAAGCTCATCTCAAGATCAAGCTGGGTGAATTCCGCCTGGCGGTCGGCGCGGGGGTCTTCATCCCGAAAGCATCGAACGATCTGGAAGTATTTTTCCATCCCAGCGGTCATGAGAATCTGCTTGAAAAGCTGCGGACTCTGCGGCAGGGCGTAAAACGCCCCGGCCTGAAGGCGGGAAGGGACGAGAAAATCCCGCGCCCCCTCGGGCGTCGAGCGGCAGAGAAAGGGCGTTTCGATCTCATAAAAGCCCTGGGCGTCGAAATAATCGCGCATGATCTTGGACACGCGATGGCGGGTCTTGAGGATCGATTGCATGCGCGGCCGGCGCAAGTCCAGGAACCGGTAGCGCAAACGCAGTTCCTCGTTGACCTTCCCCGCATCATCGGGCGTGAAGGGTGGCGTGGCGGCCTTGTTGAGCACCGTCAGCTTGTGCCCGGCCACTTCGATCTTGCCCGTGGCCAGACGCGGGTTGGAAAGATCCTTGCCCGTCTCCGGATCGACGCCCCGCTCCTCCACCACGCCGGTGACCTCGATGACATCCTCATGACGGAGGCGCTCGGCAAGGTCGTGAGCCTCGCCCGCCGACGGCCGGAAGACCAGTTGGGTGAGGCCCTCGCGGTCGCGCAGG
>JAFIFY010000188.1 GCA_020831765.1 Phycisphaeraceae bacterium
CCTGCCGTTGGTGTCCTTCTCACTCATCGCCCCACCTCCCTTGGAACAAAGGCAGGTCGCGGGCCTCGGGTTCGGGATGGTCAGCCAGCCATTGAAGCGCGGCCGCTGCGTTGACCAGGTGCCACAGGCGGATGGGCCGGGCATGGGCATCGCTCCGGCGGGATGAAACATACCCACCGGCCTCGATGATCTTCAGGTTCGCCAGCAACCTGGGCACCGCGCCCAGCGCCTTGGGGTCGATGTCCTCGGGGACATGCACACGCTCCCGGATGTCATCAGCGGTCGCGGTACCATGCTCCAGCAGGGCCAGCAGCAGAGCGCGGCGGCCCCGAAGCACCAGATCAGCGCGGCGGGCTTCCAGGTCATCCAGGGCAATGTTCTTGAGGTGTTGGCCGGTGGTCATGACGCACCGCCTTCCGCCTGGGCCGAAACCCACTGCCGCAGGGCGTCGGGGTCAAAGAGTCGCCGCCGGCCGATCCTGAACGATGGCACGGTTCCAGCCCGGGCCAGTTCATCCAGCAGGCGCGGGGAGATGCTCAGCGCGGCCGCCGCCTTGCTCAAGTCCAGGGCGATGCATGGCACCTGAACGCCGGCGGGTGTGGCGTCGTCATGCTCGCCGATGGTGGCCTCGATCGCGGGCCGATGGCCGTTCAGTGGGACAACGGGGCGGGTCACTGGGCACCCCCTGCCCGTCGGGCGTCCTGGGCGGCCAGTTCATGCCGAAGTCGCGATAGCACCTCGGGGGCGTAAACGCGAACCCGGCCGGCTCGGGCGAAAGGCTTCAGGTCGGGCCGAGTTCGCAGGATGTAGTCAATCCGATGCACGGGTTGACCAAGCGCGGCCGCGATCCTGCCGACCGTCAGCACAACGCGTTCGGCGTCTGCGGTTTGTTGATTCACTGTCCAGTACTCCAGAGCAACCAGCCATCACGCATGGCCTTTGCCCTAGAGCAAGTGCTGAAAAAAAGCCCGCAAGCGCGGGCATTGAAGGGCTTTGTGACTTTCAGCGCGCTGATAAGCGCTGAAACTATCGCGATTCTTTGGGACTGGCCTTTTGCCGCAAGTCGGCCTGTTGATCTTCAGGCAGCGCCAGGAATGCGGCCTCGGGGTCGGGCGAGTTGAGCATCGCCCGTTGAGCCGGCGTCAAACAATCCAGTTTTGTCAGGCGGTCGATTTCATCGGCCGTAACCACGTCCTTATCAGGGTTCTCGGTTGAGCGCGTCGCGGGCGCGGGCCGGGCATCCTTGACCTTGTGATCCGACTCCGCCATCAGCAGGTGATGTTCGCTCTCGATGATGGCCTTGATCTTGTTGTAGTCGGTGCATTGCACCGCCTCTTGGAGCTTGCGCCTACTGCCCGGCCATCCGAATTGCCGAACATACCGCAGGGCTTCGTCTTTGATTTCCTCGACCGTTCGGCGATCGCGTTCGCGCTTGCCGTCGGCCTCGGGGCTACTGCCCTGGGCCACCGGGCGCGGGGCGGTCTGGGCGTCACCGGGCGAAGCGCCTATCTCATCGCCCGATTCCGGCCCAGTGCGTTGATTCCATCGGCGTTGCTCGGCCAAGTCGGATTCGATCACCTCGTACTGCTTCGGTGTGATGAAGGCGTGCGCCTTGCGCAGATCGGACAGCATCGGCTTGATGGCCACTTCGGCCGCTGCCCGGAGTTCATCAGCAAGCGGCCCGCTCGGACGCATCCCCAGTTGCCGGCGAAGAATCACCTGCTTCAATGCCCGGTCGATCTTCTCATAGGTCATCTCATGGTAGGCCAGGGCTTCCAGGCTGCCGGCTCGGTCGGGGTCGGCATGACAAGCCCAACGCCAGGCGCGGCTCAGCAGGGCCGATGTCTGCTTCCGGGCGGAGATACACTGTCTGTCCAGCGCATCAAGCTCGGGGTCATCCTTGTAAACGTCGAGTTGGTCATCCGATCGACTTGGCCGCCGTTTCTCGATCGCCAGTTCATACCTCACCGCCGCCTTGGCCAGCGATTCAAGCATTTGCCGCGCAACCAGGATGTCGGCATCGGTGATAGGCAGGTCTTGCTCGGGACCATCGGACATGGGATTTCGCCTTTCCTAAAAGTGGGACCGGCCCGGACGGTCGAAAGGCGAGTAACTACCGCCCGGGCGCGGTCCATCGATCAGAATACCCCAAGCCCAACCTCAGCGCCACCAATCACCGCGCCGTAAAGCAAACACTACCCTGGGCCTGATTTCTCTTCCGTCGGGGGTCACCGGGCACCCCCTTCCGGAGGACCCACGGGTTGCGGTGGTCTGGCTTGGGTCCTTCCCAGCGATCGACCGGCCGACTAATCCCATGACCAAGAGCGCATCGCGGTAGTGTTTGATGTCGTCACCGATCAGCGTTCGCGCTCAGCTTGGATGAGCGCCTCCAGCAGGGCGCGCCGTTCCGCCGGCGACAACCGCGCCACCAGGTCGGCCACCTGCCCCGATTTTGCGCGGGTTGCCCCGGATTCTGCCCCTTGGGCCACGGCCGTATCATCGCAAGTACCTTCAGATTCAACGCTTACGGAATCACGTTCGAGTCCCTGTCCGTCCATTGAACCGTCAAACCGTCCGTTTCCATGCGTCGAAATGCTGGAAAATCGGCCCTTTTCGGCCTTAATGCGCTCACTTGCGGGCGCTGCGCGCACCGCTTTGCGCACCAATTCTTGTCCCACCTGCGCCTGAATCCGTTGGGCCCTGATATGCTCCAGGAGACCCTGTCCCCGTTGGTGCTTCGGAGGTGAACCGTGCCCGGTACCAAGGCCCTGATCGTGGTGGATGTCCAGAACGATTTTCTTCCCGGCGGCGCGCTGGCCGTGCCGAATGGCGATGTCATCATCCCGGTGATCAACAAGCTGATGGAGCGGGATTTCGACCTGATCGTGGCGACCGCCGATTGGCATCCGCCGGATCACGGCTCCTTCGCGTCGCAGCACCCGGGCCGAAATGTGGGCGAAGTCATCGAACTGGACGGCCTCGAGCAGGTGCTCTGGCCCGATCACTGCGTCCAGAATACTTCGGGTGCCGCGTTTCATGCCGAGCTGAACGCCCAGCGATTCGCGCGCGTCTTTCACAAGGGCATGGACCGGAAGATTGACAGCTACTCGGGTTTCTTCGACAACGGGCGGCGAAAGGATACCGGGCTTGATCAGTACCTTCGCGCTCAGGGCGTGGGCGAAACGCACATCGTCGGCCTGGCCGCGGACTACTGCGTGAAGGCCACGGCGCTTCATGCGGTCGAGCTGGGCTATCGCACCATCCTGCACACCGAGGCAACCCGCGCTGTAAACCTCAAACCCGACGATGGACAAGTGGCGATCGATCACATGCGCCGGGCTGGTGTAGTCCTTGCTTGATCATCAGATTCCGATCAAATCCGATCCGACCGAAAACGCAACGTTGATGTGCTGCGCAGACATGATCGCCGCGGCGTTCATCCGTATGAATGCGCATCACTCATCGAATTGAATCCGAGCGTAGGGCAGCTCGGGTATAATGCCACGTGTAGACATCAACGCATTCACTCACGGAGGACTCCTGATGTACTCAACCGCAAGAGGCCCCTGGCTTGTCGTTTTCACCCTGTTTTTCTCGGCCATGACCGGATGCGCGCCGGTGACATCGGTGCATGATTCAAGGCCGATCGCCGTCGATCAAGACCACAACGTCCACATTCCAGCCCCCGATCACCTGGTACGACAGCTTCGCCTGGCCGTGCTTTACAATGAGGATGAGATTCAGTTTCGCTTCGAAGTCCCGACGGATTCGCCGAGCTGGTATCACCAGTACTGGGTATATGAAGATAGACAATGGGTTCGTTATGGAGCGGCTCCAGTGGGTCCGCAGGAACACGGGCTCTATGAGGATCGCATCGCCATGATGCTTGACGATGGGTCAGTGCCATCGTTTGCCCGATACGGAGGCTTCATCGTCTCGCATCCCGGCATTCGGGGCCGGACCGATGCGATCGACGCCGATGAGACGCGCGCTCATCCCTGGATTGGACAGGAACTGGGCGAATCGGAGGTCCACAAGTTCATCCCCGACTCGCGCGGCGGAGATGAGCGCGAACCTTCATGGGATCAGGTGCTCTCCTCGGATCAACTTGATCGACTTCGCGATGAGGGACGATTCATCGACTCGATTCAATGGCGGGCGCACCGAAGCAACCCTGTGGGATTCGCGGACAATGGCTATGTGCTTGAGCATCGCCACTCGGGCGAAGGGACGGGCCCCTATTTCACCAACTGGAGCCAGGAGCACAGCCGTCCGGCGCTGATGTTCGACCCCGAGCAGGTCGGCTTCCGGGCCCTTTTACGCTCGAAGCTCCTTGCCGGCGAGTACACCCAGGATGACCTTTACTATCTCCGCGAGGATCAGGCCGTTACATTCGATGATGACCATCAGTGGCAGGAGGGCGATGTGATCCCGCATCGAATACTGCGGCCGGCCGAGGGCAGCCGAGGTGCGGTCACCGCATCCGGCCGCTGGCGCGATGGTGCGTGGCATGTGCAATGGACGCGCGCTCTGGAGGCCATCAATCCCCGTGACAGCAAGACCATCGATCCGCAGCAGACCTACCGCATCGCCGTAGCCGCTCATCTTGATGCGACGGGCGGACGCTGGCACTATGTCTCCATGCCGCTGACGGTACGCTTCGAAGGTGATCAGCCCGGCCTGGTCCAGGCTCAACACGTTGAGGGTTCACTCGATGACGCCGAGGTGGAACGTTGGACGACCGTGCCCGTGTTCTATCCGGGCCAGATTACCTATGCTCAACTGCAGAGCGGTTCGCATCCGGCCGCCGTTATTCTCCCGCTGGCCCGCGAGAACCCCCTCAATCCCGGCATCATTCGGAGTTTCGCCGATGCACTGGTGGATCATGAACTCATGATGCTCGAAAACGATCGGTAAGCCGGTCAACTTTGGACACGGAAATACAATTGGTCACCTGGACAGAGTGTTGCTCCCATTGCCCGATACGAGCAACTGCAGCGCCAAGCTCAGTGCAACGGCCCTGCGCAATATCATCCTGCACGGTGTAGTTCATTCGACCGCGGGGGTGAGAAATATCCCATGGCGACCACGGTGCTGATTCTGTTCATCTTTGTCTACCTGGCGATGATCCTGGGCGGTATTCCAGGTTTGAAACTGGATCGGACGGGGGCGGCACTGGTTGGAGCGATCGGCATGCTGGCGGCCGGCGCGATGACGCTGGATGAGGCCTGGCATTCGGTACATGTCCCGACGATCGCCCTGCTGCTGGGGATGATGGTGATTTCAGCCCAGTTCAGGCTCGCGGGCTTCTATTCGGCTTTGACCCGACGACTGGCCGCGGCGCGTGTCTCGCCTCCGGCACTCTTGTTTCTGCTTATCTTCACCGCCGGTATGCTTTCGGCCGTTCTGGCCAACGATATTGTGTGCCTGGCGATGACCGGCGTCCTGCTCGAAGGCTGCGTGCGCCGAGGACTGAACCCGATGCCGTATCTTCTGGGTCTGGCATGCGCCTCCAATGTGGGCAGCGCGGCCACGCTGATCGGCAATCCGCAAAACATGCTCATCGGCCAGACGATGAACCTTGATTTCGCCGACTATCTTCTGGATGGTGGCGTGCCGGCCATCCTGGGATTGCTGGCGACCTGGACGGTCATCGCCTGGATTTACAGGGGCGGATGGCTGAAGCCGGGCACGATGCCTTCTGTCGATTCACCGCCTCTGGACCGGTACCAGGCGGCCAAGGGGCTGATCGTCGTCCTCATTCTCGTGTCGTTGTTTCTCTTCTCGAGTTGGCCTCGAGAACTTATCGCATTGGGCGCGGCGGGAATCCTGCTGATGAGTCGCCGCATGGCCTCGCCGCGAATGCTCGGCCTGGTCGACTGGCAATTGCTCGTGCTCTTTGTCGCCCTGTTCGTCGTGAATCACGGCCTTGCCGAGGCCGGCTGGTTCGACGCCGCCATGGAGCAACTGACCCAATCGGGCATGACACCCGGCGAACCGGTGATGTTGTTCATCCTGACCGCGGCATTATCCAACCTCGTCTCGAACGTTCCGGCCGTCATGTTGCTACTGCCTGTCGCCGATGGGCCGATGGCCGGGCCGCTGCTGGCGCTATCCAGCACACTGGCCGGAAACCTGATCCTCGTCGGCTCGATCGCCAACATCATCGTGGTAATCCAGGCCCGGGCGATGGGCTTTGGCATCTCGTGGAAGCAGCATGCCCGGGTGGGCGTGCCGATCACGCTGATCACACTGGCCATCGCCGCCGCCTGGCTGGCCTTGCGCTGGCCGGGCTGAAGTTGGCGGCGACGGGAATAGACCACGCCCGCGGGGCATACGACCCCGGGAATCAGCGGCCGGGTGCCCGCAAGGGAAGCGCTTCGCTCGCGGTGGAGGGTGTCTGGACCGTGGATCGACGATCCGCGGCCGAGTCTGAACTGGAAATCGGCTGTCCGGGCCGCTCGGCCAGGAGTTCCTGGACCCGCTTGGCCAACGCCTCACCACGTAGATTGGTGTATCGGGCGCGGCCGTCGCGGTCGATCAGGAACGTGGTCGGGATCGCACGAACGTTGTTGGCTGCGGCTGGCCGGCCTTCAAACGCCTCACCGCTGTAAATCTGGGGCCAGGTCATATTGTGCCGGGCCATGGTCCGCCTGATGGCCGTGGCCTGATCCGCGCGGTCGAGCGATACGCCCAGCACCTCAAGACCCTCGTCCTTGTATTCATCGTAAAGCTTGACAATTTCCGGCATCTTGGCGATGCACGGCCCGCACCAGGTCGCCCAGAAATCGACCAGCAAAACCTTGCCCTTGAAGTCGCTGATGGCGATCTCCTTGCCATCCTCAAGACTTGGACCGCTGAACGATACGAACGGAACCTGATGCCCGCCGGCTGAAGCATCACCCGAATCGGTGGTGCTGTAAATCAGTCTCATCATGTCCTGCTTCCGCGCATCGGCGATGCGTTCATCGAGCAACGCCATCGCCAGTGTTTGATTCAACACCGGTACCGAGCGTGGGTCATCGTGCTGGATGAGGGCAAGACAAAACTGGGCATAGACACTTTGCGGGTTGTCGCTGTACTTGGCCGTAATCGGCAGAATCTTGCCCAATCCATCGAACTCACCACTCCGAAGCGCCTGACCAGCGGCCATCGGTAGCATGCGTCCCAGGAAGCCTCGCACACCTGGATCGCCGGCATGCGCGGTAAGCTTTCCGTGCTCAAGGATATAAGCCGTCAACTGTTCCACCGCACCCTGACGATCTCCGGTGAAATATCGGGGCATGGCCGAGAGGTAGGATTCCGAGCCGAGATCGATCTTCTCTTTCTGGAACCGATTCCACCACGCGTGAATGCGGGCCTGACGTTGATCGTGCGCCTGACGACTGGTGTGAAAATCCTCCGGGATGGCCAGGTCTTCCAGCAGGGCCTTGATCGCTCGCTGGGCATTCCAGGTTTCGCCCGTCCGTTCAACCAAGTCCTTCCGAGCCTGTTCTGTCATTTGCTCGGAGGTCCGCGGCGCTGAATCCGTCGGCGTGTTCGGCCGCATGATCATGGCCGGACGAACGGATTGGGACTCAGCAGGTGCCGGCTCGGTTTCCGACGCCGCAACGATGGGTGAAATGGCCAGCATGCCGCCAGCCAGGAAAAGCGACGCGACTCCAAGCCGACGAAAACGATTGACTCCCGAAACCCTGATCGTGGTGAACATCATTCAAACTCCATGGGACTATTGGCGGACTGAGATGACAAACTGTGGAACCCGGGGGAGTATTCCCCACCTCGCCCACACACCGGAACGAAGACAACCGCCACCCCGATGGCTCAGCGGAACATAACATCTGATTTGAATAGCGTTTACCGGACAATCAACGCAGAGAGAAAATAAGGGTGACCGAGGGGTTCGAACCCCAAGCCAGTTGCCAAAAACAACGGGAAAGCGGCCAAATCCGATTCGGGCGCTGCGCAAAGCGCTGCGCGCACACTATCTGGCCACTCGGATGTATTATTTACACAACTTAAAGATGTCGTCGAAGTGTGGCCAAAACTCTCCGATGCGGACCGCGCGGCTGTCCTCGCTTTGATCCGCGCCGCAGATTCCGATCGCCGATAATTGCTCATCGGGATTCGAATCTGTCGGCAAACAGCGTGGGGAGTTCTGGGCCATCGCGACGCGGATTGGCTTGGTGCGGATCCCCAACCGACGAGCCAACTGCACCGCCGGCTCATCCCGGCTAAGCAACGACTGCACGACCTCAACCCGCTGTTCAATCGACATCTCCAAACGCCTGGACATGATCAAATCTCCTGTTCGCAGAAATCCAGCCAACCGACCCGACAAACCCCTCAACGCAACACCCCGGCAGAATCATTCCCTCTCGAATCCCCGATTCCAGCCATCTGCGGACAATTCAACTTGGGGAGCTTTATACTTCGCATGGCGAACGTAACTCATGGCCTGAACCGTCGAGGCATCAGTACATGCATCCGTCGCTCTGACGAGAAAAGTGCAGCGACCGCGTGGAGAGGTGGTGTCCATGCGGTCGCTGACTGATGTCTCAGCCATCATGTGGCTGCCAAGAGGTGGTGATGAAACGAAACCCATTTACGAATCGGCATTGTTCGTGCCGCGACCGGGCCACGAGAAATCAAACGGGTCACGGTGCAGCGGATCATGATCGACTCGCTCTTCCCAGTCATCAGGGCGATCATCCCAGCCACGCGATTCCCAGTACGCATCGTTGTTGGGATTCATCTGATTCGAACGGTTGTCATCGTCGTGTTTTGACATCGCAAGTTCCTTTAAGTAAGGGGTTTAAAAAACAATCCCAATCGGCACTATTCGCTTGAGGGACTATCACCTCCTTTCATCATTCCTTGCCGCTGTCAAATAGAAGCCACAAATCTTGTGTAAATCATCACTTATCGATTCGTTCCGACTGCGCTCGACGGGGGCTTGGAGCATAATCGTCGCGCGAATGCGCTCCTCCTTCCTCACGTTTCAGACATTGGACTCCTTTGACAGCGTCACGATAGCCCTGACCTTCGAGCAGGGTCGTACACGGCAGTCGGCATCCAGACCGTCTGGACGCTGTCAAATTATTCCGGATCACTACTGTCCCAACGTTTGAACTCCAAATCGCTCTAAGTGCCTTTGGACACGGAACCTGCGGACCTCCATGACCTGCATCGACTTGAATTTGCTCCGATCATGGGATCTTTCCTTGCCAACAGGAGAGGCTCATGTAT